>CBDULU010000097.1:0-7219 GCA_965368155.1 uncultured Flavobacteriaceae bacterium | reverse complement strand
CCATACCAATAAGTTACTTTTCTACCGGTTTGAAGTGTTTTGAACAAGTGATACAAATGAGATCTCATCGGCGCCATTCCAGCACCACCTCCAACATACAGCATTTCTGCATCAGATTCATTGATAAAAAATTCACCATAAGGACCTGAAACAATTACCTTATCTCCAGGTTTCTTGTCAAATATATAGGATGAAGCAATTCCAGGATTCACATTGGCCCAGCTATTTTTAGCTCTATCCCATGGTGGCGTGGCAATACGTACATTCAACATGATGTTCCTTCCTTCTGCAGGATAAGACGCCATGGAATAAGCTCTTTCAACAATTTCAGAATTCTTCATTTTCAAAGGCCATAGATCAAATTTATCCCATTCCAGTTTAAATTTTTCAGGCTCTCCAGGATGTTCCTTTGGATGTGCAGTAATATCTATATTTTCAAAATTTACTTCAGAGCTTGGAATTTCAATTTGAATATAACCCCCTGCCTTGTAATCCATGTCTTCTGGCAACTCCACTACAAATTCCTTGATAAAGGAAGCTACATTATAATTGGAAACAACCGTAGCCTCGAACTTCTTAATACCAAATATTTCTTCAGGTATGGTGATTTCCATATCTTCCTTAACCTTCACCTGACAACCCAAACGAGCACCGGCAGCCAGTTCTTTTCTGGTAAAGTTCGGCACCTCTGTAGGTAAAGCTTCGCCGCCACCTGACAGCACATGACATTCACATTGCAAACAGGTACCTCCACCTCCACAAGCTGAAGGTAAAAATATCTTTTCATTACCCAAAGTAGTCAACAGTGTACTACCCGTTTCTACTTCAATTTCCTTCTGCCCGTTGATCAAAAGTTTTACCTTACCTGAAGGAAGCAATTTAGCTTTGGCTACAAGTAAAACGGTTACTAATATGAGTATTAACACTAATGAAAATACGATACTTGCTACGATTGGACTCATTATCTATATGATCTTAACTTATTATAATTTTATTCCTGAAAAACTCATGAAAGCGATAGCCATTAAGCCGGTAATCACAAAAGTAATTCCTAAACCCTTCAATGGCTCAGGCACATTTGAATAGGCTATCTTTTCTCTAATGGAAGCAATGGCTACAATAGCTAAAAACCATCCTATTCCTGACCCTAAACCATATACTACAGATTCAGTCACTGTAGTAAAGTTCTTTTGTTGCATAAACAAAGAACCTCCCAAAATGGCGCAGTTCACAGCGATTAACGGAAGGAATATTCCCAATGCACTATATAGCGCAGGAGCAAATCTTTCCACGATCATTTCAACCAATTGTACCATAGAGGCAATAACTGCAATAAACATGATAAAACTTAAAAAACTCAAGTCAATCGATGCGTATTCTGGTCCTAACCAAACCAAGGCTCCTTCCTTCAAAATATAAGTATCCAAGAGGTAATTTGCAGGTACAGTAATGACCAATACAAAAATAACAGCAGCTCCTAAACCAACTGCCGTTTTAACAGTTTTTGAAACCGCCAGGTAAGAACACATTCCAAGAAAATAGGCAAATACCATATTGTCTATGAATATGCTTCTAACAAACAAACTTACTAATGCTTCCATGTTTTATTTTTTTACTCCTTTTTGATAAAAGGTTTATACTATTATTTTATTCTTCTATCAGTTTTCTGTTCTTGGATCTTTGGTACCAGATCAAAATACCTACAGTAATCAATGCCATAGGGGCCAACATCATAAATCCATTGTTCTCATAACCATAATGGTACAAGCCTGTTGACTCAGCGATGGTTTTTCCCTTATGTCCCAATACTTCGTATCCCCACAATTTTCCAGCACCAAAAAGTTCTCTAAAAAACGACACGATGATCAATATAACCGCATACCCAATGGTATTCCCAACGCCGTCAAGAATTGATTTCCATGGTCCATTACCTAAAGCAAAAGCTTCAAATCGACCCATGATAATACAGTTTGTAATAATCAACCCAACGAATACTGACAGCTGCTTGCTCACATCATAAGAATAAGCCTTCAACACTTGGTCAACAAGAATCACCAAGAATGCTACAATCAATAATTGAACAATAATCCTAATCCTATTAGGAATTAGATTTCTCAGTAAAGACACGATCAAGTTTCCAAACACCAATACGAACATTACCGCTAATGACATTACAACGGCTGCCTTTAATTGCACGGTAATTGCCAAAGCAGAACATATACCCAATACCTGGACAGTAACCGGGTTATCATCATTCAAAGGATCAATTAATAATCTTTTGTTCTTTTGCGAAAACAAAGCTTCTTTTTCTCCTGCCATCATTAATTATTTTTAAAGTATGGTAAATAGTTTTCTAATCTTTCTTCAAGCATAAGTGAGACTCCATCCGAAGTTATTGTTCCTCCAGAAATAGCATCTACTGAGTGCTTAGGATCAGCAGTTGCACCTGCCTTAACTGCCTGAACTGAAACAAAATTATTGTTATCATCCAAAATAGTCTTTCCTATATATTGATCTTCATACCATGACTGGTTGATCTCTGCACCCAAACCAGCAGTCTCACCTGCATGATCGAATGACGCACCAATTATTGTATTCTTATCACTGTCTAATGCGACATAACCCCATATTTCTTTCCAAAGCCCAGCTCCAAAAAGTGGGATAACATAAAAAGTCTTGCCCTCTTTTTCAGCAATATATAATGGAAATGCCTGGTCTTCTTTTGATTTCTTAGTCTCCTTCATCAACTCGATCTTAAAGGCATCCACTTCATCGTTTATCGTACCGTCAGCATTAAGTGCCAATTCTTCTTTCACATACTGTGAAAATTGTTCGCTGGCTTCCTTTCTACTAATATTGATACCAATCGTCGATAAGATATTCTGCATTTTTTCCTGCCTAACGTTTTCTGCCTGTAATGGTTTTAAAGTGGTTGCTGTAAAAGCAAGTGCTGCTGCTACAACCACAACCATAATAATGGCAAAAACAAAAGTATATAAGTTGCTATTTCTATCCATAATTATGCGTTAACTTTTTGTAATCTCTTTTTTCTTCTTTTTACGTTCCCTTCAATTACATAATGATCAATGGTCGGTGCAAAGACATTCATTAACAAAATCGCCATCATCATTCCTTCTGGTAGTGTTGGATTCACCACTCTGATCAGAATAGCGAAGACTCCTATAAGAAAACCGTATATCCATTTTCCTTTGGTTGTTTGGGCTGCCGACACAGGGTCAGTTGCCATAAATACCAAACCAAAAGCAAAACCACCTGCCAACAAATGTTGCCACCATGGAAAATTCAATAATTCATTAGTTTCTGATCCTATGGCATTAAACAAGAGGCCCATAAGTGAAGCTCCTAGTAAACAGGAAATCATTACTCTCCAACTTGCAATACCAGCAAACAGCAACAAAGCTGCTCCAATAAGAATCATCAATACCGATGTTTCACCTACTGAACCGGGGATATATCCCATAAACATGTCAAACCAACCATATTCAGGAGTAGTTCCCGCTGCAAGTGATCCTAAAATGGTCTCTCCAGAAACACCATCAGCGACTGAATCTGCCACCCAAACTGTATTTCCAGACATATAAGGGGCGTATGAGAATAAAGCAAAAGCCCTGGCTACAAGCGCAGGGTTTAGAATATTCATTCCAGTTCCGCCAAATGCCTCTTTACCAAGAATAACAGCAAATACAACAGATACGGCTAACATCCATAAAGGAAGATCAATGGGCATAATCATAGGAATCAGTAAGCCTGTTACCAAATAACCTTCGTTGACATCATGTCCTCTGAACACGGCATAAGCAAACTCAATACCAAGTCCCACTCCGTAGGAAACAATGATCATCGGTAAAAAACGTATGGCTCCGAAAATAAAATAGTCCATAAACCCTTGTCCATCACCCATATTCTGATAACCGATATTCCACATTCCAAAAATAAGAGCTGGCAACAAAGCAATGACCACAGTGATCATTACCCTTTTCAGGTCAATTCCATCTCTGATATGTGCCCCGAATTTAGTAGTATGATTCGGCACAAACAGGAAAGTATCTATCCCATTAAAAGCCGGTGCATATTTTTCAAATTTCCCCCCTTTGTCAAAATGGGGCTTAACCTTATCTAATTGTTTTCTAAGAAAATTCATTTAGCCTACTTCTTTAATCATTAAATCTAATCCTTCACGAATAATCGCCTGAGCTTCGATCTTGGATGTGCTTATAAAGTCGATCAATGCGAAATCTTCGGGAGCTACTTCATAGATCCCTAAGTTTTCCATTTTTTCTATATCCTGGATCATGGTTGCCTTTAATAACTGCATCGGATAAATATCCATAGGAAATACCCTTTCCATTTCTCCAGTCATTACAAAAGCTCTTTCCTCACCATTAAGATTTGTATCAAGATCATATTCCTTATTTGGTGATAACCATGAGAGAAATGTTCTGCTCATACTAAACTTGTGGTTACCAATAAATGGCATCCATCCAAAAAATTCATGATGATCACCTTCTGGTATAACACATACAGTATCATCGTAAAAACCAAGCGAGTCTTTTGGACCAACAGCCGAACCGGTCAATGGATTCCCACTGATCATTCTGCTTTTACCAGGTTTTAACTTTCCAGCCACAATATCTCTCATTTGAGCTCCCTGAATCACAGAATAGTATTGTGGACCTTCCACCTGACTTCCTGCAAGTGCAATGATTCTAGTGGGGTCATATTTTCCCGTTAGAAACATAGATCCTATCGAGACAACATCCTGAGGATTCACTACCCATACTCGATCTCCCGAATTAATAGGATCCACTTGAGCGATTTGAACACCTACATTTCCAGCAGGATGTTTTCCACTCACTTTATGAAGAACTACACCTGAAACCTGGTCTAAATAAGTATCAGAATCACCTACAGATAAATGAACTTTTCCTTCAGTTAATTTACCCAAGGCGTCTATACCAGTTTGGAATTCTTTTTCTTTTCCCTCTAAAATCATCTTGTAAGAGGCTGCTAATGGTGCCGTGGCGTAAGCAGAAATAAAAATCGCTTTTGGTGAGTCTGCAGGATTCGCAACAACATCATATGGACGTTGTTTGATCATAGGCCAACACCCGCTTTCCAGCAAGGACTCCTTGATTTGAGGGCCCGCTAATTTACTTGGTGTTTTAACTCCGAAATCAACATAAGAATCTTTCTCATCTGCCGTAATCTTAACCGATAATATCTTGCGCTTTGCGCCGCGAACGATCTCTTTGATCACACCGCTTACCGGAGAGACAAATTTCATCTTCTCATTATTCTTTGCGTAATAGACCGTATCTCCAACTTTAACCTTATCACCTTCTTTTACAGATATTTTAGGCAGTACTCCGTGAAAATTTAATGGATCAATAGCAAAAGTTTTTGAGCGATTAGCCGTAGATATTTCTTGATTGGCCACTCCTTTGAGCTTAATGTTCAAGCCCTTTTTAATTTTAATGTCTGTAGACATACTTTGCTTAATTAAATATATTCTCCTTTGGTATACAATGGCTGTAACAAGGAAAAATTAATTGTTTCTTAATCGAGTGCAAATTTAATAATTAATATTTTATAGATTAGCATTTAATTAACATTTATTTGGAATGAATAAATGAATGGTTTTTTGTTCACCTTACTAAGTTAAAAAGCAAGTAATTATTGCACAACACCCTACAAAACAGATGCATATAGATTCTGTAACTATTAAAAAACTGGCCTTTTCAGCAGCAATTATACTTTGTTTCTTTGATTTACAAGGACAGCAAAATAATATCATCCCACCGCCCTTGCACATTAAAACCATTGAATTTAAACCTTTAGATCCTGAAGCCTATGCACCCATTGTAAAATTGGGAGAAAAACTACGGCTTAGTTTTGATGACATCAATGCCGAACAAAGAATCTATTCCTATAAGATCGAGCACTGCGATTACAACTGGCAAGTATCAAATTTATCCTCCACCGAATATATGACAGGGTATGCCACAGACAGGTTTAGAAACTACCAAAATTCCTTCAACACACTGCAATACTATACGCATTACGAGCTGGAAATCCCTAATGAAAATAACAGGATCAAAATAAGCGGCAACTATCTGATCAGTATTTTAGACAATTATGGCAAGGTCTTGTTTACCCGAAGGTTTATTATGTATCAACCTAAAGTTAACGTAGCAGTGACCGCGCATAGAAGTACTGATCCTTCAAAAATAAATGAGCAACACAGTATACAATTCCAAATCAACCACCCTAACCTATTATTGAATGATCCCTATCAGGAAATCAAAGTTGATGTTTACCAAAACAATGACTGGAATTCAGTGATCAAAGGGATCAAACCAAGGAATACCAGAGGTACACAATTATGGTACAACTATGTGGACGGCATATCGTATTGGGCTGGCAATGAATACCTTTATTTTGACACCAAGGAGATCAGGAATGCTACTAATAATATTTTCAAAACCCGGTTAGATAATATTTTTAACACCTATCTATATACCAATGAAGCCAGGGGTAGACGGCCTTATGCTTTTTATCCTGACGTCAATGGAAACTTCGTACTAAGAACCCTTGATGCGGAAGATATTTCACTCGAAGGAGATTATTCATTTGTACATTTTAGTTTGAAGTACGATGAGAACTTTGATCAAGATGACATCTATATTTATGGCAATTATAATGACTGGCAGATCACGCCTGAAAATAAAATGACCTACAACCCCGATTCCGGCCTTTACGATGCCACGATGCTTTTTAAACAAGGCTTTTATAATTACACCTATGTGGCCGTCAACAAAGATTTCAGGATTATTCCACACAAGGTTGAAGGCTCCTTTTATCAAACCGAAAATGAATATACAGTTATCGTATACTACAGAAAATTTGGAGATCGATATGACCAGGTCATAGGATTGGGCTCAACCAATTCAGAAAGATTACTCAATTAGATTCAAGATCTCCCAGGTTTTTCTTTAAAGGATTTGAATCATTCCAAAATTTTCGCATCTTTATATGATCCAAAGCTTTACCAATGAAAAAATTTATAATTATCCTTTTACTGCTGAATTACTGTTACTCAATATCTGCCCAGGAAATCGTAAAACTTCTGCATGAAAAACCCGATCATGTGACCTGGAACGGAGGAGAAAAAGAGTATTTTTCCAACATTTGGAACAAT
>CBDULU010000096.1:0-7222 GCA_965368155.1 uncultured Flavobacteriaceae bacterium | reverse complement strand
GGCTTCCAATTCCCAGATGAAAATAGGCCGGTGCAAAAAACCTTGAAATCGGATCCTCGTCTTCCGGTTCCTTAAATCCGTCTGTAAATTGGGTCCTAAAATTGAATTGAGCTGAAAAATACCAGTTAGAAAGCGTGTCTTTTCTATAACCGAAAGATGAAGCTAGCCTAATTTCATCATCTGTTTTGATCAAACCCAGGTTCTGTTGATTGTTCAGACCATATCTGGCCGATACCTGGTTATTCCAAAGTGTATATAATTTTTCATAGACTCTGGCGAATTCAACCTTAAATAATCCTGAAACCGAATTTTGTCCTCCGGTGTTCCAATTGACAAAAGAAACCTGATTCAAGTCAAATCCGATCACATTCTTATGGTTCCACCATACAGGATCGGCAGCTCTTTTGGTTCTTTTAATACTGACAAGTTCAATGGCATTAGAAAATCCTATGGTATCAATGCCATAGGTCTTGATTCTTGAAAAATAATCTATCTTATTTGGGAGGGGTATATAGGAAGTATCTCCTGAATAATCATCAATAACCATTCTATACTTTGGTGTAATCATAATATTCCTCCCATAGGCATTACCTTTAGTTGAATCTATGTGAATATTATAATAGGGTCTGAGCAAAGAATCCAACAAAGCTCTTTCAATATAAAGCATTTTTGGCTTAGGAAGTGAATCTGATGGAAGGCTGTCTAATACAGTATCGTTCGCAGTATAATCTTTAGTGGCCATGAAAGTGCTATCAACACTTTGAATAAGTGAAATAGTGTCAATAGCGATTTTCACCTCTACAGAATCTTTGATCTGGGCATCAACTCCCGTGACAAATAAAAGAAAAAAAAGTATTTTAATAGTCCTGATCATCCATTCAAATAGAAAGGCGAATTTAACAATTTTTACAGTTCAAAATCCGATCAATCGCAAATTCAATACTGTCTTGATCCAACCCAACTATTTCGTGCAATTTTGACATAGGGCCATGCTCAATAAACCGGTCCGGCAACCCCAAGCATTCGACTTTTACATCTTTATATTTAGAGCCATTTTGAAAAGCTAAAACAGACATCCCAAAACCTCCTCTAACAACTCCTTCTTCAATGGTAATGACCTTAGGATACTTGGAAAAAATCTCATTCAATAGGTTTTCATCCAAAGGTTTTACAAAACGCATATCATAATGTGCAATATCACCGTACTCCTCCTTTGCGCAGATATTTACTATCGTCCCTCCAATGGGTCCAACAGACAAAATAGCCAGCTCGCTTCCATTTTTAATCACCCTTCCTTTGCCTGTTTCGATTATTTTGAAGGGCTTCTTCCAGTCTGAATGAATCCCTCTTCCTCTGGGATATCTTATTGCTAAAGGGCTTTTCAAATCAAACTGGGCACTATACATGATATTCCTTAACTCCATTTCGTCCATCGGACAAAAAATGACCATATTCGGAATACAACTTAAATAAGCCAAGTCAAAGGCACCGTGATGCGTGGGGCCGTCTTCTCCCACTAATCCGGCACGATCAACACAAAAGATAACAGGCAAATTCTGCAAGGCGACGTCGTGTATGATCTGATCATAGGCTCTTTGAAGAAAAGTAGAATAAATGACGCAATAGGGTAACATCCCCTGTGTGGCCAATCCAGCAGCTAAAGTAACGGCATGCTGCTCTGCAATTCCAACATCAAATGCTCTATCAGGGAATTTTTCTATCATGTATTTTAGTGAAGATCCTGTTGGCATCGCGGGAGTTATACCCACTATTTTTTTATTCTTTTCAGCAAGCTCTACCAGTGTTGACCCAAATACATCCTGATATTTAGGTGGAAAATCAAGTTCATTCTGATCAATAAGTTCTCCTGAAAGTTTATCAAAAGGTCCTGGAGCATGGTAAGTAATCTGGTCCTTTTCTGCCTTACTCAATCCTTTTCCTTTTGTCGTAATTACATGAAGAAGTTTTGGACCCGGAATTTTTTTAAGCCTGTTCAATTCCGCAATAAGGCCTGTAAGATCGTGACCATCAATCGGTCCGGTATAAGAAAAGTCAAGTGCTTCAAAAACATTCTTTTGGTGGGCATCCATTCCTTTCTTCACTGAAGTAAGGTAATTCTTTAGAGCTCCAACATTGGGATCGATACCCATTTCATTGTCATTCAAAATGATCAATAAATTAGATTTAGTAACTCCCGCATGATTTAATCCTTCAAAAGCCATCCCACTTGCAATACTGGCATCTCCAATCACTGCAATATGTTGTCTATTGTCCTCGCCCTTTAATTTAGAGGCAATTGACATTCCCAAAGCAGCTGAAATAGACGTTGAGGAATGACCTGTTCCAAAGGCATCATACTCACTTTCACTCATTTTAGGAAACCCCGATATCCCTCCAAATTCCCGATTTGTATGAAATGATTCCCTTCTACCGGTCAAAATTTTATGGGGATAGGCCTGATGCCCCACATCCCATACCAAAAGGTCATAAGGTGTATCAAAAACAAAGTGCAAAGCGATGGTCAATTCTACCACTCCCAGACTCGCTCCTAAATGCCCTTTTTTAACCGATACGATATCAATGATAAAGTCTCTTAGTTCCTGAGCTAGAGGACTGAGTTCAGCAATCGACAATTTCTTGAGATCGCTTGAATTGTTGATATTTTCTAAATATTTTTTAATCACGGATACAAAACTACAATTATCTTTGGCGAAGCCAAAATAATAAGTTTCTTATATTCTATGCGTAATAGCCCCATCGGAATTTTTGACTCAGGAGTAGGAGGATTGACTATTTATGAGGAGATTCATAAATTGCTGCCAAATGAAAATATCATTTATCTGGCTGACAGCAAGAACGCGCCTTATGGTGAAAAATCCAAAGAGGAAATCATAGATATTAGTGTAAAAAACACTGAATTTTTATTATCAAAAGGCTGTAAATTAATTGTTGTTGCCTGCAACACTGCCTCAACAAATGCTGTTAAACACCTTCGAGAACATTATGCTATTCCTTTTATCAGGGTACAGCCTGCTATCAAACCGGCAGCTTTAAATTCCAAGACGAAAATTGTAGGTATTCTCGCTACTAAAGGCACTTTAAAAAGTGAGTTGCTTTTTGAAACCTCTCAAAGGTTTGCTCAGGGCGTAAAAGTAGTCGAACAAGTAGGTGAAGGCCTTGTATCATTGATTGAATCCGGTAAAATGCACTCCTCAGAAATGACAAGTTTGCTCCATAAATATATCGATCCCATGTTGCATAAAAATATTGATCATTTGGTTTTGGGTTGTACGCATTATCCTTTCCTGACAGATCAAATTAAAGAGATAGTAGGTAAGGGAGTAGATATTCTGGATTCTGGAGAAGCCATAGCAAGACAAACTAAGGTCATCCTTACAGAGGAAAACCTGCTTAATCTAGAGACTGGTGATATCAGTAGAATCTTCTATACGAACAAAGATCCTCAGGTGATGCAGCAAATTCTGGATGAATTTGATGAGGAGTTTGAAGCCATTAAAACAAATTTCTAAACATGGAAAGTCCCTTTACTCACGAATATTTTATGAAAAAGGCCCTGATGGAAGCCGAAATGGCCTATGAGAAAAATGAGGTACCCATTGGAGCAGTGATCGTTATTGGCGAAAAAATAATTGCCAGGGCCCACAATCTTACCGAGACTTTAAATGATGTAACAGCACATGCCGAAATGCAAGCCTTTACAGCTGCTGCCGATTATCTTGGAGGAAAGTATTTAAAGAAATGCACACTTTATGTCACGTTGGAACCTTGTCAAATGTGTGCAGGTGCGAGTTATTGGACACAAATTGATCAGATCATATTTGGGGCATCTGACCCTCGAAGAGGCTTTCAGCATTTTCAAACTACTTTACATCCAAAAACAAATTTTACTGGCGGGGTGATGGAAAAGGAATGTAGCGAACTGATCAACCGCTTTTTTATTGAGAAAAGAAATCTGAACTAATCCTCTTTTTTCTTATCAGGCGGATTTGCAAAATCTTTAAGGGAATAATTCCTTAGATCCTTGTTCCTATATCGGTGATAGATAAATAAGGGCATCAATATAAATGCAAATACCAAAACACCTATCCCAATAAATTTTTCTCCGGCTCCTCTTTCAGAGGAATTTAAAAAATAGCCATAGACTATTAGGCCCAACACTAAAAAAAGTATCAATCTCAATCCTGTTTTCATAGAAGCGAATAAATTTGCTGCTAAATTACAAAATGTCTTATCTTTAATCATATATAATTTCTAATTTGCTGAATTCATCAAAATACACGGCCTTATTACCATTAATTCTATTATTCTCCTGTACCATGTCAAGCCCAGATTTGTCTGATAAGATCGTCATCGCTCACAGAGGTGCTTCAGGTTATTTACCTGAACATACCATGGAATCTAAAGCTATGGCACACGCCATGAATGCAGATTATATTGAACAGGATATAGTGCTCAGCAAGGATGATGTTCCAATTGTTATTCACGACATTTATTTGGAAGAAGTCACAGATGTTGCCCTTGTTTATCCGGAAAGATCAAGAGAAGATGGCCGGTTTTATGTGATCGACTTTAGTTTAGCGGAATTAATGAGCCTTTCGGTTAATGAACGCATCGATATTTCTACAAAAAATGCAGTTTTTCCAAACCGGTTTCCTTTAAAAAAATCGAATTTCAAACTACACACTCTTGAGGATGAAATTGAACTGATCCAAGGAATGAACAAAAGTGCCGGTAAAAATATCGGGATTTATCCAGAGATTAAAAACCCTGGTTTTCATCGCAAACATGACAAAGACATTTCTAAGATCGTATTGCAGGTCTTGATAAAATATGGGTATAGTAAAAAATCAGATGCTTGTATTCTGCAGTGTTTCGATGCGAAGGAATTGCAAAGAATAAGACAGGAATTAGATTCTGATCTCTTTTTAACCCAATTGTTGGAAATTCCGCAAAGCCTCGATGATCTTGAAAAGTATGCAGGCTACGCCGATGCAATCGGGCCTTCCATTGAGCAGCTGTTGATAAACTCTTTTGGAAAATCTTTACAAGAGAAAAAAGAATTTATTCAAAGGGCCCATAAGCTGAATTTAAAAGTTCATGCCTATACTTTTAGACAGGATGAACATCCTAATTTTGAAAATTTCGAGGACTTGTTAAATTTTGGTTTTAACGATCTGGAATTGGATGGGGTGTTTACCGATTTCCCCGACACAGTTGCCCGTTTCTTGGAAGATTAAGTATTGGTTACATGGATCAACTTTCTTCGGTAAGCCGTAAGCAATCTTGATTTGGAAATATACCCAAAATATTTACCGTTTTTTATCACCGGAAGGTTCCAGGCTCCGGTAGTTTTAAATTTCTTCATTATTATTTGGGCATTGTCCTTATCAATATTGATAATTCCAGCATCAGCATGCATCAAATCCGAGACCTTAACTTTGTCGTAAATAGTTGTATCAAACATGATATGCCTGATATCATCCAAACGAATAACCCCTAAAAACTCATGCTCATCGTTTACAACTGGGAAATGGTTTCGGGACGACTTTGTAACAGCATTTTTAAGCACCTGACCCAACTTCATTTCGGGGGTTAAGACAATAAAATTGGTTTCAATAATTTTATTGATGTCTAACATCATTAAGACATTATTGTCTTTGTCATGTGTTATCAGTTGACCTCTTTTTGCCAATTCGGCTGCGTAAATATTATGTGGTATATATCTTTTTGTGATCAAAAAAGAAATGGAAGCAACAATCATCAATGGAACAAAAAGTTCATATCCTCCTGTTATTTCAGCTATTAAAAATATGGCCGTTAAAGGAGCATGCAGCACTCCTGCCATCAGGCCTGCCATCCCCACCATGGCAAAATTTGTTAAGGATAATTGATGAGAGAATAAATTACTATTGTTAATCATTAAGGCGATGAGATAACCAAAAACACTTCCTGTAAATAGCGTTGGCGCAAATACGCCACCAATACCTCCGGCTCCAAAGGTAAATGACATAGCAACCACTTTAAACAATACCAAACCACTAAGTAGGGCAACAACAACCCAGATATTATCATTAACCGTATGAAATATATTGTTCTTAACTACAGCAGTAATGTTCCCTTTAAGCACATTGTTAATGGTCACAAACCCTTCACCAAACAGCGGTGGAATAAAATAAACCACGGTTCCTAGTAAAATACCTCCTATCAGCAAGCGTTTATAAGGATTTTGGAATCGTTTAAAGAAATTCCCTACTCCAAAATATATTTTGCTGAAATAGATGGAAACCATCGCCGAAGCAACTCCTAAAAAAATATAAAAGGTAACATCGGTCAATTGAAATTTATCCTGTACCTGAAAATGCAGCAAAACGTCATCTCCAAAAAAGAAATAAGAGGTTAATACCGCGGTGATTGAGGCCAACAATAATGGGATCATTGAGGCCAAAGTCAGTTCTAAACTAAAGATCTCAACTGCAAAAACGATCGCTGCAATGGGTGCTTTAAATATGGAAGCCATGGTACCGGCTGCGGCAGCTCCAATGAGCAAGGTCCGCGTTGTTTGGTTCAAATGGAACAAACGAGAAAAATTCGATCCGATTGCCGCTCCCGTTGCTACGGTGGGTCCTTCCAATCCAACAGATCCTCCAAAACCAACTGTTAAAGGAGCCGTTAATAATGAAGCCCACATCATACGACGGGGCATCAGTCCTTTTAACTTGGAAATTGAGTATAAGGTCGAAGGAATTCCGTGTTCAACAGGTTTTTTAACAATATATTTAATACTTAAAAGCACTAAGAACAAACCTATGATCGGAAAGATAAAATAAAACACATTATGAATCTCCCTGATAAATTCTCCTTCAAGTAATTCCTGAATAAAGTGTGTTAGGTTTTTAATAGTTACAGCAACCAGCCCCGATAATAAACCAATAATGGCACTTGCAATGCTAATAAAATGCTTATTGGAAATATGCTTATATCTCCATTTTAAAAATCTTACTAATATACGTTTGCTGTCCGGCATAATTATTAATTAGTTGAAAATGAACTGTTTTAGACATCTAAATCATCCATTGTTCAACTTGAATAATATAAAAATTTGATGCCCTATAAATCCAGTTTCAGGCGTAACTCCTTCAGTTGGCTTTCATCTATTTTAGAAGGTGCATCAATCATCACATCACTTCCTGAATTGTTTTTT
>CBDULU010000095.1:0-7224 GCA_965368155.1 uncultured Flavobacteriaceae bacterium | reverse complement strand
ATTCTGCTCGTGCAATGGGAAACAATAGAAGATCATGAAATAGGTTTTAGACAATCGGAATCATATCAGGAATGGAAGCAGATGTTGCATCATTTTTACGAGCCTTTTCCGGTGGTAGAACATTATCAATAGAGAATGAAAAAAGAAGAAAAAAGATATTTACACCTGTCAGGATTAGAGCCCTTAGTGCTCAATGAAAACAGCAATTTTATCAATGTAGGTGAACGAACCAACGTGGCCGGTTCCAAAAAATTTCTCCGACTGATCAAGGAGGAAAAATTTGACGAGGCACTTGATATTGCCCGCCATCAGGTGGATGGAGGAGCTCAGATCATTGATATCAATATGGATGATGGTTTGATCGATGGTAAAGAAGCCATGGTAAGGTTTATGAACCTGATCGCGGCAGAACCTGATATTTGCAGAGTACCCATCATGATCGACAGTTCTAAATGGGAGATCATTGAGGCAGGCCTACAGGTGGCTCAGGGAAAATGCGTGGTAAACTCAATTTCTCTTAAGGAAGGGGAAGAAAAGTTTATTTGGGAAGCTACCCGTATCAAAAGGTATGGAGCCGCAGTAATTGTGATGGCCTTCGACGAAGTTGGTCAGGCAGATAATTATGACAGACGAATTGAGATCGCCAAGAGATCTTATGACGTTTTGGTGGACAAAGTAGGATTCCCCAGAGAAGACATTATTTTCGATCTTAATATTTTTCCGGTTGCCACCGGAATGGATGAGCATAAGCGCAATGCCATTGATTTTATAGAAGCGACGCGTTGGGTAAGAGAAAACTTGGCAGATGTAAACGTGAGTGGAGGTGTGAGTAATGTGTCCTTTTCTTTTAGAGGTAATAATGCTGTACGGGAAGCCATGCATTCGGTCTTTTTGTATCATGCTATACAGGCAGGAATGAATATCGGTATCGTGAATCCGACAATGCTGGAGGTTTATGATGAAATACCCAAAGATTTGTTGGAACATGTCGAAGACGTGATTTTAAATCGAAGAGATGACGCAACAGAACGCTTGCTTGATTTTGCACAAACTGTGGTTGGGGCTAAAAAAACAGCAGTAGAAGAGCAGTTGTGGAGAAGTGACCCGGTGCAAGACAGGATTACACATGCTTTGGTAAAAGGTATAGATGCCTTTATTATCGAAGATGTGGAAGAAGCAAGAACACAGGTTGACAAGCCGATAGAGGTTATTGAGGGCCACTTAATGGTGGGTATGAATGTGGTTGGTGACTTGTTTGGTTCAGGAAAAATGTTTTTACCTCAGGTCGTCAAATCGGCCAGGGTGATGAAAAAAGCGGTAGCTTATCTCAATCCGTTTATTGAAGCTGAAAAAGGAGAAACGCAAAAAACACTTGGGAAAATTCTGATGGCAACTGTAAAAGGTGATGTCCATGATATAGGCAAGAATATTGTGAGTGTGGTGTTGGGCTGCAATAATTATGAAATTGTGGATCTGGGAGTTATGGTGCCACCCGAAAAGATCATTGAAACAGCCATCGCTGAAAATGTGGATGCCATCGGACTTTCGGGTCTGATCACACCTTCTTTGGATGAGATGGTCTATCTGGCAAAGGAAATGGAAAGACGAGAGCTGGACATCCCACTTTTAATAGGGGGTGCTACTACATCAAAGGCACATACGGTCGTAAAGATCGATACCGAGTATAAAAACGCTGTAGTTCATGTGAATGATGCTTCCAGAGCGGTAACTGTTGTAGGTGACTTATTAAACAAAAATACGGCAAATGCCTATGTGGCCAACCTTAAAAAGGATTATGAAGATTTTAGAGAAAAGTTTTTAAAGAGAGGAAAAACAAAAAGATATGTTTCTCTGAACGAGGCTCGCAAAAACAAATTTAAGATCGATTGGGGGCAGTCAAAAATAACCAAACCCAAAGAAATGGGTGTTCAGGCACTTAAACAGATCAGTTTAAAGGAACTGCTGCCTTTTATCGACTGGCAACCCTTTTTTATTTCATGGGATCTTCACGGAAAATTTCCTGAGATTTTAAAGGATGACAAAGTAGGAGAGCAGGCAACGCATGTATATGAAGATGCTCAAAAAATGATTGAGATGATCATAGCGAAACAATTGTTTAAGGCAAAGGGAATCTTTGGCCTTTTTGAGGCAAATACGGTTGATGAAGATGATATTCTGATCACTAAAAACAAGCAGGAAATAGCAAGATTCAGAACCTTGCGCCAGCAGTTACATAAAAAAGAAGGGATACCAAGCTATGCCTTGGCAGATTTTATTGCGCCGGTTAAAGAAACTCAGGATTATATGGGTGCCTTTTGTGTGGCAATTTTTGGAGCAGATAAACTAGCCGAAAAATATAAAGAAACTCACGATGACTATAATGCCATTTTGGTACAGGCTATAGCCGATAGATTTGCCGAGGCCTTTGCAGAATACCTGCATAAACAGATCAGGATCAAACATTGGGGCTATTCGTCGAATGAAACACTTAAAAATGAAGACCTGATCAAGGAGGCCTATACCGGTATCCGTCCGGCTCCCGGTTATCCGGCATGTCCTGACCATTTGGAGAAAGACACGATCTGGGAATTGTTGGATGTCGAAAAAGTTATTGGTGTGAGCCTAACCGAGAGTAAAGCCATGTGGCCTGCAGCTGCGGTATCGGGCTATTATTTTGCCAATCCGGAAGCGCGCTATTTCGGGTTAGGAAAGATCAAAGAAGATCAGGTGATCGATTATGCCAACAGAAAAGGTATCTCCAAGGAGGTGGCTATGAGATGGTTGCAGCCAAACTTATCAGTATAAAAAATTGAACTAAAAATAAGCCTTATTTGTTGTCAGATAAAGGTCAGTAAATATTAAGATGAAAGTTACAGAACACATAAAAAACGCCAAAGGGAAAACCTTGTTTTCATTTGAAATTGTTCCTCCTCAAAAAGGTCAGAACATCCAGAAGCTTTATGATAATATAGACCCATTGATGGAATTTAAACCTCCGTTTATTGATGTGACCACCTCAAGAGAGGAGCACGTGTATATTCAAAAAGAAGGAGGCTTGCTAGAACGAAAAGTCACACGTATGCGGCCGGGAACCGTGGGTATTTGTGCCTCGCTGATGAATAAGTACCAGGTTGATACGGTACCTCATGTTTTATGCGGGGGCTTTACAAAGGAAGAAACGGAATATGTTTTAGTTGATTGTCATTATTTAGGAATTGATAATGTCATGGCCCTTAGAGGGGATGCCATGAAAGATGAAGCCTATTTTATGGCCAAAAATGAAGGAAATAATTTTGCGTCTGAGCTCGTCAAACAGATCAACAACCTGAACAAGGGCATATACCTGCATGATATTATAGAAACTACCTATAACTCTGATTTTTGTATTGGTGTTGCAGGCTATCCTGAAAAGCACATGGAATCCCCTAGCATGCAAGCAGACCTCAGAAGGTTAAAAGAAAAGATTGACGCAGGTGCAGAGTATGTTGTCACCCAGATGTTTTTTGATAATAGCAAGTACTTCGCTTTTGTTGAAGCAGCCCGTAAAATTGGGATTACAGTACCTATTATTCCAGGTATCAAACCCGTAGCCGTGCAGCGGCACCTGAGTGTCTTGCCTCAGGTTTTTAAACTGGACCTTCCCGATGAACTAGTCAGTGCAGTCGAGGCTTGCAAAAATAATGCTGAGGTAAGACAAGTAGGAATTGAGTGGGCGATACAGCAATCCAAAGAACTTGTAGCGGCCGGCGTTCCGGTATTGCATTATTATTCTATGGGGAAATCTGATAATATTAAGGCGATAGCGAGTCAGGTGTTTTAGTATTAATGCTACAATGCTAAAATGCTGCAATGCTTCAATGCTACAATGCTGCAATAGGAATGCATGAATCATGATGTGACCGCTCAGCGGGCGACTTCAGTTCACCCGCTGAGTAATCTTTTGAGGACCGAAGAAGGCAATGTTACTTGGTAATGTATAAATGCATAAATGCGTGAAATCGAACCCGCCTGCCGGCGAGGAAGGGTTTCAGCGAAGCTAATGCGAGAATACTTCAAAAATCTTCAATCTTCAATCTCCAATCAAAAACTTACTTCAGTAATTGACCCGCCTGCCGCCGAGGCAGGAATTCCTTGTTCAACATTCAGAAATCCCTGCCAATTGTTAGATTCAATTCTTCAAATTAAAAATCTCTAAGGCCTTTTATTTAGAACGGTTTTAAATGTTTGTATTGACGGAATATACCTATAATCCACCATTGTATTAGACCTTTAATTTTGTTCTATTTACTCAGTTATAAGTCGCGAAATTCAGAGGTTATAACATTTAGAATCTTAAAAATATATTATTAATAAAAATTCAAAATCAAGATGAAAAAGTTAATTTTAATGAACGCTCTATTTTTAGTAATTACAAGCTTTGTTTCCTGTGGAAGTGATGATGTGGATGTGTTGGTAAATGCAAATAATTTCGAAACCAGTATTGATGAAAACCCAGAAATGGATCAGGTAATAGGCACATTAATAGCAACTACTAACCAAGGAGTTCTTAACTATTCAATCATCTCGCAGACACCAATGAATGCATTGGCCATAAATAAGCTTTCTGGAGTAATTACAGTTAAAGATCCAAATGCATTTGATTTTGAAACAAATTCTCTTATTGAAGCAGACGTAATGGTTTCTGTTGGTAGTGTTTCAGATATGGTACTTGCAAGAATAGCGTTAAATGATATTGATGAAGGAATTTTTAAAGGCAATGTGGTCATTACTACGCAAGCAGAATTAGAAAGCTTTACAGCATTGAATTATCATACTATCGATGGCGATCTCACTATTAGCGATGATACAAACGTTATGGATATTGGAAATATGGAAACATTAAGAATATTGACTTCGGTTACAGGTGTTTTGAAAATTGAGAACATGGTTAATATTTTAGATTTATCAGGTCTTGAAAATCTAATAGCTGTAGGAGGTTTGACAATAAACAATACTGAACTTTTGGATGTGGAACATATTTCTGGCCTCACCTCATGTAATGGCCCTATTTTGATCACCAATAATTTAAGTTTAGAATTTTATTGCGGGCTGCAGCCTTTGTTGAAAAGTGGAAATTTTTCGGATACGTTTACAGTTTCAGGTAATTTTATAAACCCTACAATACAAGACATTCTTGATGCTGATTGTAATAAATAATTTTAAAGATCAGCATTAAAATTTTACATGCTTAGAGTCGTCATCGCTATATTATTACTTTTTAATACAAAGGTTTCTGCTCAAAAAACGGTCATTCCTGATCCTTTTTTTGAGCAGGCCCTTATTTATTTAAATATAGATGATTCCCTTGATGGTACTGTACTCACTGAGAATGTTTCAAGTTTAACGGAATTAGATCTGTCTATATATGGTAAGATAACTGATTTGACCGGAATTCAAGATTTCATTTCCTTAGAAATACTGAATTGCGAAAATCATGCACTGACTTTCTTGAATCTAAGTTCAAATCTGGAACTTAGAATATTGAACTGTGATGGAAATCAACTAAGTCAACTTGATTTGAGTGGCAACATAAATCTCACTCATGTGACCTGCAAGAGCAACCAAATTAACAGTTTAGATATTAGTGCTAATAAGAATTTGATTGAATTATTGTGTTATGACAATTATCTGATGCTTTTAAATACAGCGGGCGCAGATAAATTGGTTACCCTTATTGCTAAATGGAATTATCTAGAAGAGCTAGATATTAGTTTGAACAAGGATTTGGTAAATTTTAATTGTGAGAGGAATGATGACTTGAACTGTATTCAAGTGAACCAGGCTCAACTGAATGGTTTGAATAGCCACGATTTCCGATACATAAGTTTTTACGTAAATCATGACGTACATTATTCACTCAACTGTGGTGTTTTAGGAGTCGATAATCTGGATATTTTAAAACCCGATATTTTCCCAAACCCAGTAGTTGATTTCTTATATTTTGAAAACAGAAGTGGCGAGGTTCTTGTGAGAGTTTATAATAGTATTGGCCAAGAAATACTTTCAAAAAAAGCTAGCAATAAAGTTGATATGCATGAACTTCAAAAAGGCATTTATTTGGTTAAAATCAATGATGGCAATAGGTCATTTACAAAAAGAGTCCTAAAGATTTAGTTTTTCAATTCTAATCAAATTTCTTAAAATTAAGCCGTTTTCTTTCCGGCTGCCCCTTCACCTCATTCTAAAATAAGTCGGAAGCTAAAACTATAAATCGAACCTATCGACAGGCAGGTTCAAATCTCCAATTATTTCAATAAATCATTACATCATTTCATCACTGCATCATTATTTTAAATACAGCTATAAGAAAAATAGATTTCTAAATGATTATTTGAGTTAAATAATTCCTTATTTTTGTGGCTTATTCAAAGGACAAGAAATAATTAAACTAAAGAATTATGGCAATAGAAGTAACAGATGCTAATTTTGAGGAGATTGTATTGAACTCTGACAAACCAGTTTTGGTTGATTTTTGGGCGGCTTGGTGTGGACCTTGTAGAATGTTGGCTCCAATCGTTGAAGAATTAGACAAAGATTTTGATGGTAAAGCTACAATTGTGAAGGTAGACGTTGATGCGCATCAGGAATTTGCTGCTAAGTATGGTGTTCGAAATATTCCAACTGTTCTCGTTTTTAAAGGAGGAGAAGTTGCTGATAAGCAAGTTGGTGTGGCACCTAAAAATGTATATACTGAAAAATTGAATGCTCTTTTGTAAGAAAAAGTAAGCTTTTTTATAATTACAGGCTTGATCATTGATTGATCAAGCCTTTTTTATGCAGAAAATCGAGATCTTGCAGATGATTTTTTATTGAACATTTCTCCTTACTTTTGATCTATGACAAAAGCCGATTTAAACCAAGTTGATAGTATACCCAATATTGAACTGCTCGCCAAGCAGGTGGTAGAAGGGTTTATTACCGGTATGCATAAAAGCCCTTTTCACGGGTTTTCGGTAGAATTTGCAGAGCATCGCTTGTATAATAAAGGTGAAAGTACCCGTCATATTGACTGGAAGTTGTTTGCCAAAACTGAAAAATTATTTGTCAAGCGCTATGAGGAAGAAACAAATTTAAGAAGTCATATCATTATTGATAATTCGGCATCGATGCATTATCCCATCATGGATACAATTAGTATCGACAATTACAATAAAATTGGATTTTCTGCCTTGGCCACTGCCGCCT
>CBDULU010000094.1:0-7242 GCA_965368155.1 uncultured Flavobacteriaceae bacterium | reverse complement strand
CTCCGCAAAAACCAGCGATCATGTCCTGAGAAATCGCGCACTCCGGAATAATCCTGTTGATATTGTCTATCAGTTCTATATAGTCTTCACGTGTATGTTGACGGTTCATCCTTTCAAGCATTCTAGTGCTTCCTGTTTGAACAGGCAAATGGATATAATTACAAATATTCTCATATTTGGCCATACTATGTAAAACATCAATACTCATGTCCTGAGGATTGGAGGTCGCAAATCGGATTCTCATTTTGGGAACCTCAAGCGCCACCATTTCAAGTAGTTTTGCAAAATCTATAGCAGTTGCACGAGCAATTTCTGAAGCATTCTTAAAATCTTTTTTTAAGCCGCCTCCGTACCATAAATATGAATCCACGTTCTGACCCAACAGGGTAATCTCTTTGTACCCATTTTCCCAAAGGTCTTGGGCTTCTCTGAGGATACTTTGAGGATCACGACTTCTTTCTCTTCCCCTTGTGAAAGGGACTACACAAAAGGTGCACATATTGTCACAACCTCTGGTTATTGATATAAAAGCAGAAACACCATTGGTGTTCAGTCTAACAGGGGTAACATCTCCATAAGTCTCTTCTTTTGACAATATCACATTGATCGCATCTTTACCGCTTTCAATTTCTTTGACCAGATTTGGCAGATCTCTGTATGCATCAGGTCCAACCACCAGATCAACCATTTTTTCTTCTTCAAGAAATTTGGTTTTTAATCGCTCAGCCATACATCCCAAAACCCCAATCTTCATTTCCGGATTGATCCTTTTGACACGGTTGTACTTCTGTAATCTTTTTCGGATTGTTTGTTCTGCTTTTTCCCGAATGGAGCAGGTATTGACGAGAACCAAATCGGCTTCCTCCAGTAAATGGGTTGTATTGAATCCTTCTTTGGCAAGTATAGAGGCGACGATCTCACTATCGTTTAAATTCATCTGACACCCGTAACTTTCTATAAAAAGTTTTTTCTTATTACCCGCTACATTATGTGTAATCAGAGCCTGACCCTGCTTTTTCTCTTCTATGATATTTTCACTTGCCATTATCAATTTTTTGGGGTGGCAAAGATACGATCAAATTTTGTTTTTATGACATTTTGACATAAAAAATCTGCTGAGATTAAAGTTAAAATATACCTAAAACCCATGAATTTTGCCTTTAAAAATTCCGGTTTAAAAATTTCTATATACTTTTGCAATCTCAAAAAGGAGTTTTCAACTTTCCGGTATAGCAACCGTTTTATGTTGCATCCATCATAAAAAAGATAAGAATGTCGAAGAATTTAGTTATTGTAGAATCACCAGCCAAAGCAAAAACCATTGAAAAATTTTTAGGAAAAGATTTTGTGGTGGAATCTAGTTTTGGACATATTGCTGATCTGCCATCCAAAGAGTTAGGAGTAAATGTTGATGGAGATTTTAAACCCAACTATACTGTGTCAACTGACAAGAAAGCGGTGGTGAAGAAACTGAAATCACTTGCAAAAAAAGCGGATACTGTTTGGTTGGCCAGTGATGAGGATCGAGAGGGAGAAGCAATCGCCTGGCATTTATTTGAACAATTGAAATTAAAGGATGAGAATACAAAACGTATTGTTTTTCATGAAATAACTAAAAAAGCGATCCTAAAAGCCATAGAAAATCCAAGAAGTATCAACTATAACCTTGTTAATGCTCAGCAGGCAAGACGGGTATTAGACAGATTGGTGGGTTATGAATTATCTCCCGTACTTTGGAAGAAGGTAAAAGGAGGGTTGTCTGCAGGAAGGGTCCAGTCAGTTGCCGTTAGACTGATCGTTGAAAGAGACCGCGACATAGAAAATTTTCAACCTGAGGCATCTTATAGGGTAGTAGGAGAATTTATCAATCAGGATGGTAAAAAATTCAAGGCGAAGTTGCCCAAAAATTTCAGCACCAG
The DNA here is from genome assembly GCA_965368155.1 of uncultured Flavobacteriaceae bacterium. Lineage (GTDB taxonomy): Bacteria > Bacteroidota > Bacteroidia > Flavobacteriales > Flavobacteriaceae > Lutimonas. The sequence goes on along the minus strand of CBDULU010000094.1, from coordinate 5,323 downwards.
AGAAGCAGCTGAATCATTTTTGGAATCTTGTGTTGGAGCTGGGTTCAAAATAGATGATCTTACCACTAAGCCTGCAAAGAAATCGCCAACAGCACCATTTACTACCTCAACTTTACAACAGGAAGCTTCAAGGAAGCTGTACTTTCCGGTGGCTAAAACAATGGTTGTAGCTCAGCGCTTATATGAAGCAGGTCTCATTACTTATATGAGAACCGACAGCGTTAACCTGTCTGATGATGCTAAAAGTGCAGCTCAGGAGGAGATCGTCAGTTCCTATGGAGCAGCATACAGTAATCCAAGAAATTTTACAACCAAATCAAAAGGGGCTCAGGAAGCTCACGAGGCGATCAGACCTACCAATATGAGCACCAAAACTGTTCAGATTGAAAGCGATCAGGCCAGATTATATGATTTGATTTGGAAGAGAACAATTGCTTCTCAGATGAGCGATGCCCAACTTGAAAGAACGAATGTTCGTATTACAAATAATAAGAACAAGGAGGTTTTTACAGCGAATGGAGAAGTAATCACTTTCGATGGTTTTTTAAAGGTGTATCTTGAAGGAGATGATCTTGAAGACGAAGATCAGGCAGGGATGCTTCCAAAATTAATGATCAATGAGATGCTTGATAGTGAATATATCAATGCAACCGAAAGATATACCAAAGCCCCTTATCGATATACAGAGGCGTCATTGGTAAGAAAACTTGAGGAGCTGGGAATAGGAAGACCTTCTACCTATGCGCCAACAATTTCTACAATTCAAAGAAGAGAGTACGTCGAGAAAGGAACAATTGAAGGAAAAGATAGAACATATACTGAAATGACATTGGCAAATGATCAAATTGCTTCTAAAACACTTACTGAAAAGGTAGGCGCGGATAAAGGCAAAATGGTACCTACCGATATTGGTAAAATCGTCAATGACTTTTTGGTGGAAAATTTTGCGTCAATCATGGAATTGAGTTTTACCGCCAATGTTGAAAAGGAATTCGATGATATTGCTGAAGGAAAAGAAAATTGGTTGGAAATGATCAAGGAGTTTTACGGAACCTTCCATGATTCAGTAGAACATGTTTCTGAAAACGCAGAAAGAGCAAAAGGAGAGCGACTTTTAGGAGTTGATCCGGATTCCGGTAAGAATGTTTACGCCCGTCTGGGAAGGTTTGGTGCCATGGTACAAATTGGGGAAGCTACTGATGAGGAAAAACCAAAGTTCGCTAGTTTACAAGGAGAGCAAACTTTAGGGAATATCACTTATGAAGAAGCCATGGATCTTTTCAAGTTGCCCAAAACACTTGGTGAATATGAAAATGAAGAAGTGGTTGTGGCCAATGGGAGATTTGGACCTTATGTGCGGTTTGGAAAAGCATTTGTTTCTCTAGGGAAGGATGAAAACCCAATGTCAGTAGACATGGAAAGAGCCATAGAATTAATAGAAGAGAAGCGAAAGGCAGATGCTCCTATAGCTGAATACGAAGAGCTTCCGGTACAAAAAGGTGTGGGTCGATTTGGACCATTTATCAAGTGGAACAATATGTTCATCAATGTAAATAGAAAATACGATTTTGATAATTTAACCTATGATGATATTGTCGACTTGATAGAGACCAAGAAGCAAAAGGAAATTGATAAAGTGGTTCACAATTGGGAAGAAGAAGGAATAAGAGTTGAAAAAGCCCGTTGGGGTCGTCACCATATATTAAAAGGTAAGATCAAAATTGAATTGCCAAAAACGGTCGATGCGCCAGCATTGACTCTTGATGAGGTAAAGGGGCTTATTGAAAAAAATGCTCCTAAGAAAACTGTTAAAAAGAAAAGGGCGACCAAAAAGAAATAAGGCCATAAAACGTTTGTTTTAAAGTCCTTTCAGCAAATCAGCTGAAAGGACTTTTTAATTTTTGTAAACACTAATTTCATTCAAGTGGAAATTTAATTACATTGCGTCGATTTATATCTTTAACAATAAACTATGAGCCTAGAGCTTCTTTCACCAGTAGAAGAAATTGCAGTTGCCCATACTGCCTTGCAATCAGATCTGACCTTAGGAAGAAAAATTAAGATCCATACCAAAAAAGATGGGTTGCCGAATCTTAAGAATGTTCAAATTGCTATTATTGGTATTTCTGAGAGCAGAGGGGCTGTTGACAATGTAGGGACAGGAAAGGGCTTGGAGATTATCAGAAAATATCTCTACCAAATGTTTCCTGGTAACTGGCATTTGAGTTTGGCAGATCTCGGCAATATCCCTGAAGGAAATGAAACAGGAGACACTTATTTTTTGATACAGGAAATTTTAGGAGAATTATTGGAGCAAAATATTACCCCGGTCATCATCGGTGGGAGCCAGGATATTACCTATGCTAGTTATAGAGCCTATGATCGCTTGGATAAACCGGTAAATATAGTATCAGTTGACAATCGATTCGATATTGGGGAAATGGATCCAAAACTAAATGCACATAATTATTTGCACTATATCGTGATGGACAAGCCGAATAATATGTTCAATTACAGCAATATTGGTTTTCAAACTTTTTTTAATTCTCAGGAGGAGATCGATCTTATGGATAAATTGTTCTTTGAGGCTTACAGATTAGGAGAAGTGACCCAGGACCTTACAGCAGTAGAACCAATTCTTCGGGATGCCGATATTGTCAGTATAGATCTGGGTGCTGTAAGAATGAGCGATGCCCCGGCCAATAATAATGCTGTTCCTAATGGATTCTATGGAGATCAGATTTGCGCGATTAGCCGATATGCCGGAATAAGCAGTAAAGTATCTTCTTTTGGAATTTATGAATACAATTTAAAATTTGATCAAAGAGAAAGCACGGCTCATTTGATCGCTCAAATGATATGGTATTTTATGGAAGGCTTTAATTTGAGAATTCAAGAGTATCCTTTTGAATCCATAAAGAATTATAAAAAGTATATCGTCTTGGTCGAAGACGAAACCATAAATTTCTACAAAAGCAATAAAAGCGAAAGATGGTGGATGGAGATTAACTTTATCCATAATAATTTGGAAAAATCTTCGTTAGTACCATGTACCTATCAGGATTATTTAACAGCGAATAATCAAATAATTCCTGAAAGATGGTTAAAAACCTTTAGAAAATTGAATTAGTACACACTAAACTAGGTTTTTTAGCGTTCTTAGGGAACAAAAGATTAAATTTTGTGTGGATTTTTATTTGTTTTTTTTGAATAAAAACCTCTCTTTAAAGTAGTAACAATAAGTTTTAATGTAACAATAACATTTTGTTAGAAAAGTAAAAATTATGAAAAAGTTATCCCTAATCCTATTATTATTTGTCTTTGCTTTCCTTAGCAGTTGTAAATCTGGTAATGACAGAGGGCAATTGGTAGGAGTTTCGGCAAATAAGAAATTTTTTCCTGAAAAACCATTCGGAATGGTACTGATTCCAGGTGGCGCATTTACTATGGGAAAAAGTGGTGAGGATGTGGCAGGAGCCTTTAGCGCACCTTCCAGAACCGTTACTGTACGACCTTATTATATGGACGATACAGAAATCACTAATAGTGAATACAGAGAGTTTGTTTTTAGAGTGAGAGATTCAATTCTAAGAACAAAATTAGCCATATTAGCCGAAGAAGCTGATATAGGTGGAGGAGCAGATATAGAGCAGAATAAAGGAGATCTAAGTGGGATTTCAAAATATAAATTCAAGGAACAAGACAGTACTGATAATGCTTATTATAAGTATATGATGGACAATTATGGTAGTTTGGGAGATATTAACTCACCAACTGAAGGTCGTTACTTGAATTGGGATGTGGAATTGGTTTGGAATACGAATGAGTTTCCTGATCAATACTATGCTGAAGCCATGGATAGTTTATACGTACCTATGGATGAAGCCATGGAGAGAAAAAGAAAAATAGATACGAAAAAGTTAAAATATGTTTACCTAAGTTTTGACGGAGCAGGAGCTGCAAAAAGAAGTGGTAATGCAAAAGATTTCGTTAAAAAAGTAGAAGTAGAAGTATATCCTGATACTGCTGTTTGGGTAAAAGATTTTAATTACTCATATAATGATCCAATGCACCAGGATTACTTTTGGCACCAGGCTTATAATGAATATCCTGTAGTAGGTGTTAGCTGGAATCAGGCAAAAGCATTTTGTAACTTCAGAACTCAAAAGAGAAATGATTTCCTTGCAGGTAAAAAGAAAGGTACTGGCAGAGAGCCAAGTTTCAGATTACCTACAGAAGCAGAATGGGAATATGCTGCCAGAGGAGGTCTTGAATATGCTAAATACCCATGGGGTGGTCCTTATACCACAACAGACAGAGGATGTTTCCTTGCTAATTTCAAACCAGAAAGAGGTAATTATGCAGCCGATGGAGCACTTTATACTGTAGAGGCAAGATCGTATAACGCGAACGACTACGGATTATACAATATGGCTGGTAATGTCTCGGAATGGACAAATACAGCATACAACCCTTCTTCTTATTACTTAGGTTCAACGATCAACCCAAATGTTGTTGATAATGATAACCAGAGAAAAGTGATCAGAGGTGGTTCCTGGAAAGATGTAGCTTATTTCCTAGAAGTAGGAACAAGAGACTACGAATACGGAGATTCAGCCAGAAGTTATATAGGCTTTAGAACTGTACAGGATTACATGGGTACAAAAATGACAGATAGTAACAAATAAAAAATAGCTTAATCAATAATAATTAAAAATCAAAAATTATGGCACAATCGAAAACCAAAAAGAAAATGTTCAACATGGCCTATGGTCTGGGAGCAGCAGTAGTAATTTTAGGAGCGCTTTTTAAAATTGCTCACTTCCCCGGAGGAACAGAAATGTTAACCATTGGGATGATCGTAGAAGCAGCAGTATTTGCATTATCAGCTTTTGAACCAGTTGAAGAAGATTTGGATTGGACAAATGTGTATCCTGAATTAGCAGGAGGAGCGGCAAAAGATAAAGAAGAGGCAAATGATGCACAGGGATTGTTGTCACAAAAATTAGATGATCTTTTACAAGAAGCAAATTTGGATGCTGAAAAAATGACAAGATTGTCTGAAAGTATCAGCAATTTTGCAGGTGCAGCAGAAGGTATGAAACCAGCAACGGATTCTATCGCAGCTTCTAACAGATATGCAGAACAATTATCAGTTGCTGCCATTGAATTGGAATCATTAAACAGTATGTATATCATACAGAAAGAAAACGCTGAGCGTCAAGCTTCTTTAAATCAGGAGACTTTAGATAATGCTGAACGTTTAAAGGAACAAATGGAGTCCTTAGCCACAAACCTATCTTCTTTGAATGGAGTATATGGA
>CBDULU010000093.1:0-7245 GCA_965368155.1 uncultured Flavobacteriaceae bacterium | reverse complement strand
ATTTGCATTTTTTGTTGGAACCTTTGTCAATCTCAAGAAGAGAAGAAGGATAAAAAAAAGAAGAAAGACCAGACAGAGGAAGGAGTTCTAACACTGGAATCGCAAATGATTGACCCACTGTCGCCTGCCAGGGCTGCATTTTACTCTGCCGTATTGCCTGGTTTGGGTCAGGCCTATAATAAAAAGTACTGGAAGATTCCAATTGTCTATGCTGCCATTGGCACAGGAGTATATTTTATAGTAGACAATCAAGAGAAATATGATCGATATCAAGAGGCTTATAAATTTAGAATATCTGGTCGTCCGGATGATTTTGATGGCACGGGAGGTAACCCTAACATTAGTGAAGCCGGTTTGATCAGGGCACAGGAAATTTATAAACAGAACAGAGATCTTGCCGTTTTTATTACATTAGGATTATATGCATTGAATATCATAGAGGCTAATGTGGATGCGCATTTGGATGATAAAGCTTTTAATAGAAATTTATCTTGGAGACCTTCTTTACAAATTAATCCTGCTAATAATCAAACAGTTGCAGGTTTGAATTTAAAATTTAACTTTTAATTTAGAAAGAAAATTTAACAATGAAAATTGCATTATTAGGTTACGGCAGAATGGGACGGGCCATAGAGAAAGTAGCCTTGGAACGAGGTCATGAAATAGTGATAAGAAAGGATATTGAACCCCTGGAGGTCGATTTGAGCATTGCAGACGCAGCAATAGATTTTAGTCATCCCACTGCTGCATTTGACAATATCAAGTCTTGCATCGATAGTGGAGTAGCCGTAGTTTCAGGTACGACAGGATGGTTGGATAAATTTGATAAAATTGAGACATATTGCAAGGATCAAAACGGATCTTTTATTTATGCCTCCAACTTTAGTATTGGTGTCAATTTGTTTTTTAACTTAAATAGCTACCTTGCCCAAATGATGAAAAATATCAAGGGATATGAAGCAACTATGGAAGAAATTCATCATGTACATAAACTGGATGCCCCCAGTGGTACAGCGATTTCTCTGGCAAATGATATTCTTGCTCATTCGGATAAGAATAATTGGACGATCTCATCTGAGGAAAAAGATGCGCTTTTCATTGGGGTAAAACGAGAAGGAGAGGTTCCTGGAACCCATTCTGTTACTTATACTTCTGCCATAGACGCTATTGAGATCAAGCACACCGCTTTTAACAGAGAAGGATTTGCACTTGGAGCCGTTGTAGCAGCTGAATGGCTGCAGGATAAAAAGGGCATTTTTAACATGAAAGATGTACTAAGTTTATAATACAGGAAGATTAATTTTTGGAAAAGGGTAACAATTCCAGAAGTAATTCTACTTATAAAGAAGATTAACAATTAAATAGAAATACGATTATGACCTTAATTCAATGGTTGCTTTTTATATTAATTCTGCAGGTAATTCATTTTCTGGGTACCTGGAAATTATACGTTAAGGCGGGAAGAAAGGCTTGGGAAGCCATCATACCAGTTTATAACGCGGTGGTTCTAATGCAAATTATCAACAGGCCGAAATGGTGGGTGATTTTGTTGTTTATTCCGATCATCAATTTGCTGATGTTCCCCATCATTTGGGTGGAAACCATAAGAAGTTTTGGTAAGAACACGACCAAAGATAGTTTCCTGGTGATTTTAAGTCTTGGATTTTATATTTTCTATGTAAGCTATATGGAAGACGTAAGTTACATTGAGAATCGAAGTCTAAAACCAAGGACCGCCGCTGGAGAATGGGTAAGTTCAATAGCTTTTGCCATCATTGCAGCTACTTTGGTGCATACTTATTTTATGCAGCCCTATACCATACCGACTTCCTCCTTGGAAAAGTCCTTATTGATCGGAGATTTTCTTTTTGTGAGCAAATTCCATTACGGGGCCAGAGTTCCCATGACAACTGTCGCAGCTCCTATGGTACATGATACCCTTCCGATTATAAAGGTCAAAAGTTATTTGGATTTTCCAAAATTACCTTATTTAAGATTGCCTTCACTGCAGAAGATCAAACAAAACGATATAGTCGTTTTTAGCTGGCCGGTTGATACAGTAGAGCAGTTCTTTAAGAGGACCAATAGAAGGATCAGAAAGCCTGTAGATAAAAAATCAAACTACGTAAAGAGATGTGTAGGTATTGCCGGAGATTCTTTGGAAATCAAAGATGGTTATGTATACATCAACGGTAAAAGGAATGAGTTGCCGGATAGAGCAAGGTTGCAATTCTTTTATGAAGCAGATACAGACGGCAAAGCTTTGAGTGTAAAAAGTTTAAAAAGCCGTTATCACGTGAGGGAAGGCGGAAGACTGCAGGATGGAAATTATATACTGAATTTGTCAGACGAAGATGCCGCGTTGATCAGTAAAAACCCAACAGTGAAGGGATTGAGAAAGCGCATCAGCCCGAAGGGAGAAAGAGAAGAGGTCTTTCCAAATGTTGCTTCACTCAATTGGAACAAAGATAATTTCGGCCCTGTTTACATCCCGGAAGCAGGTAAAACTGTAGAATTAAATCTGGAAACACTACCTTTTTATAAGCAGATCATCGTAGAATATGAAAAGAATAGCCTAAGTGTTAGTGATGGACAGATTTATTTGAATGGTGACTCCAACCCGGTCAGTTCTTATACCTTTAAACAAGACTATTACTGGATGATGGGTGACAACCGACATAACTCAGAGGATTCGAGGTATTGGGGTTTTGTTCCTTTTGATCATGTCGTAGGAAAACCAGTATTTATTTGGTTTAGCTGGGACTCTGATGGTCAGGGTCTGAGTAAGGTCAGATGGGATCGATTATTCACGACAGTAGGAGGAAGCGGAAAACCGGTTTCCTATTTTTATCCTTTTGTTGGCTTAATGTTGGTACTATATGGTGTTAACTGGTATCGTAAAAGAAAAAAAGCTGCTTAATTTGATATGTTAATGTCATGGGTTTGTTGATACAACCTACTTTTTTCGGGCCAATAATCCAATATGTGGCCATGGCCGGTCATACTGATATCCTTTTTGAAAAACAGGATAACTTTCAAAAACAGACCTATAGGAATAGGTGTTATATTTATGGAGCGAATGGCAAGCAGTTGCTCACGGTACCCATCTTACATTCTAAATCTAAGGGCAGGCAAAAAACCAAAGACGTTAAGATTGATCATAGTTATACCTGGCAAAAGATCTTTATTAAATCCTTAGAATCGTCCTATCGCTCTTCTCCTTATTTTGAGTTTTATGAGGATGAGATCATGCCGGTATTTGAGAAACCCTATACATTTTTACTGGATTTGAATATCAAAGCGCATGAATTGATGAGTTCTTGTCTTCAATTGGAAAATAATATCACCTATACAGAATCTTATATAGAAAGCTATTCTGAGGTTGAGGATTATCGTTTTTTAGTCGAGGCCAAAAAAGAACCTGTCTACAACCTAAAGCCATATACCCAGGTTTTTGATAATAAGTACGGTTTTATTGGCAATTTAAGTATTTTGGACCTTTTGTTTCATGAAGGAACAAACGCTTTGACCTATTTGGAATCACACGCCGGAATTTTAACCAAATAAAACTTGAAAACTCATTTCTGAATTCTTGTCAATTCTACTAATGCGAAGGAATAGGTGGGGGACCTTTTGGAATCATGGCCTTATAAACTTCAGTTCCTTTTCGTTCCTTGTATTCCTGACTAATCTTTTCAACCATTTTTGGATTTTCAAACAAATCAAGCATGGTCATCGACATGGCTTTAGCCGCATAGATCATGCCTTTATGTCCAATGGACATGCCTCCACAGGCAACAACAGCCCATGAATGCCATGGCGTTCCATTTGGAGCAACAGTTACCCAAAGATTTATATTAGGTACGTTCCAACTCACATCACCCACATCAGTAGAACCAGCACCTTCCAGGTTTTCAATTGTTGGTTTCAATGGATTGATATTGCTATTGAATCCAATCTGTGGTTTGTTGGTTGATTCCTGTATTTTTTTTCCAAAATCTATCTCTTCTTGCGTGTATTTTATTGGACCAAGAAGTTCTAAGTTATTTTGCATGATTTCACCACCTGATCTATTGACAAGTACTTCATAGATGCCAGAAATCAAAGATATTTTATAATCAACATCAGCCATGATCGCAGCGCCTTCTGCCATTTCTTGTACCCTTTCATATACGGGAAGCATTCCGGCACGTTTTGTATCTCTGATACGCACCCAAACCCTTGCATAATCAGGAACAACATTAACTACTTGGCCCGCATCCTGAATATGATAATGCATTCTCACACTAGGCTTCACATGTTCTCTATAGTAATTGATTCCAGTTGTATATAATTCAAGGGCATCAGAAGCACTTTTCCCATTCCATGGATCCATGGCCGCATGGGCTGCCTGACCAAAAAACTCCACTTTAAAATCAACCAAGGCTAAAGTACTTTGAACATCAGCTTCTGTCTTGGCGCTTGGATGCCAACTAATATTAACATCTACATCATCCCAAAGCCCTTCTCTTACCATCCAGATCTTTCCAAAAAATTTCTCTTCACTCGGGGTTCCGAAAAACTTAATAGTTCCTTTGATCTTTCCGGCCTCAATCATTTCTTTAATCGCTATTGCCGCCCCTAAACTTGCTGCACCAAATAAATTATGTCCACAACCATGTCCCGGAGCACCTTCATTTAGTGGATCTTTAGTAGGAACCGTTTTTTGAGAAATTCCAGGCAAGGCATCAAATTCACCCAAAATGCTTATGACAGGTTTACCTGAGCCATAAGTGGCGACAAATGCTGTTGGCATACCTGCAACACCTTTTTCTACTTTAAAACCATTTTTTTCAGCATAATTCGATAGGATCTCAGATGACTGATATTCTTCGAATGCTGTTTCTGCTTTGGCCCAAATTTCATCGCTGATCGCAATAAGTTCAGTTTTATGGCTTTCAATTGAAGCTTCGATTATTGCTTTGTTTTTCGGTAATTTTTGTTGGGCAAGTATCAAGCTACTTGTCAAGGCGAAGAAAAGGATCGTTAATTGTTTCAAAGTTCTGATATTTAGCACTAAAAATAATAATTTCAGAATGAATCCTTAGGTGTTTCTGTAAAAAAAATAAAACGATCTGTTTATATATCAAAAAAGCTCTATCATCTAAGCACAGCCAATAAAAAAAGCCGAATAACATCGTTATTCGGCTTTTATATGATTGTATAAAAAGCTTATTTTTTACCTTTCTTATCAGCGTATTTTTGCTTGTTCAGTTCATCCTGAAGTTCTCTTCTTACTTTTTGTTCTCTTTCAAGGGCTTTTGCCTTATAGGCTTCAAATTCTTTTTCTGTATCACTTAATAAATCTCTCGCCTGCACGGTAATAGCATTACTTGATCTGAATCTGAAAATAAAGAACAAGAGCAAGGCAACCAAACTAAAAATAATGGTCCATAGCAAACTATTATACCCTGTTTTAGTCATTGGAAAACCTAAAAATTTAATATTGTCTTTTTCCTTGGTAACAGAAATAAGGTTATCATTTGTGGTTTGAAGGTCGGCTTTTAAACTCGTAATTTCATTCCCTTGTACTTCAACCAGTTTTTTTGTATCACCAAGGTCTTTTTTTAAGCCTTGCATGGAATCAAGTACATTACCTTTGATCTTTTGGTAAAACGTTTTTTTGACAACTTTATATTCCTGATAGGAACTTGATTTTCTATATAAATAATCAAACTGACTTTCGATTGTGCCATTGTCTAAAGATGGTTTTGGGCCGGATTCTGCTTCAGCCTGCCCGAAAGCGACTGTACTAAAGCATAATAAAAAGGTGAAAGTTAAAACAGTAATGAATTTTTTCATTTCAAGGTTATTTGATTAATAAAATTATAATATACTGATAAACAGCCGTATATCTCTATTTTCTATAGTAGAAAATCTTAGATATGAGGTTGAAGAAAGTTATTATAACCGTTCTCTCACTAAATGTAAGAGGGGTCTAAAATTAAATAAATTTAGCATGTCTGCAAAAATTATTTTAAAGCTTCTTTAAATAAACTAATTGGATGTTTTGCGCTTCTTTTTGTTCCATCCGCGATCTGATGTCTGCAGCTTGTTCCTGAAGCAATAATCTCAATATCCTGACCATAATTACGGATCTTAGGAAACAAGGTATCTTCTCCCACTTGCATACTTAATTCATAGTGCTCTTTTTCGTATCCGAAGGAACCCGCCATACCACAACATCCCGTATTCATAATGCTTACCTGATAATTTTTAGGAAGGCTCAACATGCTAAAGCTTGCTTTCATATTAGAAAGCGATTTTTGCTGACAATGCCCGTGTACTTTAATGTTTTTAGTTTTTGAGGTAAACTGATTCTCCCTGATATGCCCTTTCTTTATTTCTTTTTCGATAAATTCCTCAATGGTATAGGCACATGCTGCAATTTCTTTTGCAGCTTCCTTGTCATCCGCAAGCCTCAGATACTCATCTCTGAATGTCAGGAGGGCAGAAGGCTCTATACCTACTAATGGAGCCTCTTGATTGACTTTATCTTTAAAAAAGTCAACATTTTGATTTGCCAGTTTTTTGGCCTCATCAAGTAAACCTTTTGAAATAAAACTTCTCCCGCTTTCCTCATGATCGGTTATGATTACTTCATATCCAAGTTTCGATAAAGCGGCTATACAATCTCTTCCGACGATATCGTCGTAAAAATTTGTAAATTCATCCATAAACAAATAGACCTGCCCTTTGGAAGAAAGTTTTTGAGTAAACTGGTTCTTATGTTTTTGATACCATTTTCTGGTTGTTGTCTGCGCCAATTTTGGGATACTTCTTTCTACTGCAACCCCCATGAATCGTTTGGCTACATTGGTGCTGAGCACCAAATTCGCCAAAGAAGGCATCAAAGATCCAAGTTTATTGTATTTCACATTGTCTGCGAATAATCGAGTTCGAAATGAGACACCGTTTTCTTTTTGGTATTGGTATAGAAATTCAGCTTTTAAAGCAGCTACGTCAACGTTGCTTGGGCACTCACTGGCGCAAGCCTTGCAGCTTAGGCAAAGATCAAACACTTCTTTTAATTCTTCATGATCAAAGCGGTTCGCTTTATCGCTATTTGTCAGAAATTCTCTCAGCACATTGGCTCGTGCTCGAGTGGTATCTTTTTCATTTTTTGTGGCTCTGTAACTTGGACACATAGTACCCCCTGCAAAAACTGGTTTCCTGCAATCACCAGAGCCATTGCATTTTTCTGCG
>CBDULU010000092.1:0-7282 GCA_965368155.1 uncultured Flavobacteriaceae bacterium | reverse complement strand
AGAAGCACGGAGGTCGCTACGAAGCCCGCGCAGTTGGTGAAGTAAATGAAGTGGAACTGATGAAAAAAAATAAGGTGATCATTGGAGGCGAAGGAAATGGTGGAATCATTTATCCGTCATCACATTACGGAAGAGATTCTTTGGTTGGAGTAGCCCTGTTTTTAAGTCATTTGGCACAGCTCAAGATCTCCTGTAAAGCATTAAGAGATTCTTATCCCTCATATTTTATGAGTAAAAATAAGATCGAATTAACGCCTCAGATAGACGTTGATGGGATTTTAAGCAGCATGGCGGCTACCTATAAAAATGAAGATATCAGCACTATCGACGGCGTGAAGATCGATTTTGAATCTGAGTGGGTGCATTTGAGAAAATCAAATACAGAACCAATCATCCGTATCTATACAGAAAGCCATTCTCAGGAAGCAGCTGATGCACTAGCCCAAAGAATTATAGAGGAAATTAAAGTAATCGCCAAGCTTTAGCCTGGTGTAATGCAGGATAGACATGAGTTTAGAAAAGTATTTTGACAAATTTCGCAAGGAGATCATTGGTATTGATCAAACTTTTGAAACCCCTTATGGTGTTCAAAAGATGGTATATGCCGACTGGACTGCCAGCGGCAGGTTATACAGACCCATAGAAGAAAAGATGCTGAATGATTTTGGACCTTATGTGGCGAATACCCATACTGAAACTACGTTTTCTGGATCAGCAATGACCATGGCCTATCACGAGGCCAGGGAGATTATTAAAAGACATGTGAATGCCGGGAAAGATTGTGCTTTGATCGCTGAAGGAACTGGAATGACGGGTGTGATCAATAAGTTTCAGCGTATTTTGGGTCTTAAAGTATCCGAAAACCTAAAGGAACTTACCGATGCCATACCTGAAAAAAAGAAGCCGGTAGTTTTTATAACGCATATGGAACATCATTCCAATCAGACCTCCTGGCTGGAGACCATCGCTGACGTGGAGATCATCCCTTGTGATGAGGCTGGCCTTGTTGAATATGATAGTTTGAAGAAATTACTTGATCAATACAAGCATAAGGAAATGAAGATCGCTTCGGTGACCGCTTGTTCAAATGTAACAGGAATTCAGCCCGATTATCATCGGATTGCAAAAATCATGCACCAAAATGACGGTGTGTGTTTTGTTGATTTTGCCTGTTCGGCGCCATATGTCGAGATCAATATGCGACCTGAAGATGAGGAATCCTATTTAGATGCCATATTTTTTTCGCCACATAAGTTTTTAGGCGGACCAGGAACTTCCGGGGTGTTGATTTTTCACAAATCGTTGTATAAGAACATGATCCCTGATAATCCGGGAGGGGGAACAGTAAACTGGACCAACCCATGGGGAGAGCACAGATACCTGGAAGATATTGAAACCCGAGAAGATGGCGGAACACCTGGCTTTTTGCAAACCATAAGAACAGCTTTGGCCATTCAGCTCAAGGAAGAAATGGGCACGCAACATATTCACGATCGAGAAAAGGAGATCATAGAAAAAGTTTTTGAATTATTACAACCTATTGAAAACCTCAATTTGCTGGCCGAGCAGCATCAAGACAGGTTAGGTGTGTTTTCTTTTTATATTGATGACCTGCATTATAACCTTGGCGTAAAATTGTTGAATGACAGGTTTGGAATTCAAACCCGTGGCGGATGCTCTTGTGCAGGTACCTATGGACATTTTTTACTTCATGTTGACCAAAATCAATCCAAGGAACTATTGGCCAAAATGGATGAGGGATGTCTGATCGAACGACCAGGTTGGATCAGAATGTCAATTCATCCGACAACTACAGACGAAGAAGTAAAGTATATTTGTGAGTCGATTAAGGAAATGGCTGTTCATTTTAAAGAATGGGCCAAGGATTATTCATATGATATGCCCACAAATGAGTTCTTGCACAAATCATTTGTTTCGAAGGAAAAAGACTTGGTGCGCCAATGGTTTAATCTAGACGCTTAGGGTTTTGGGAGGATATGTCGCTTTATTAAGAGGAATTAATGTTTCAGGCCATAACATGATTAAAATGGCCGATCTTAAAAACGTACTTATCGATCAGGGCTTTGAACATTTGAGCACCTACCTTCAAAGCGGCAATGTCGTTTTTGAAGCCGAATCAGCCAATTGTAATGAACTAGAGAAAATCATCTCTGAAGCTGTTTTAACCGGTTTCGGTCATAACATCAGGGTGAAGGTCATCGCAAAAGAAGAGTTCCAGCAAGGATTTTTAAACAACCCGTTTGTGAAAAATATGGAAATTGATACAAAACAATTGTATTATATCCATTTAATGGGCCAGGCCGATTTAACAGTGTTTGAACAACTTCAAAATGATGAGAAATTTCCAGAACAAATGAGCCTGCTAGGTGAGGTTATCTATGTTCGTTATGTAAATGGTTATGGTCGTTCGAAATTGCATGGGGGTATTTTTGAAAAGAAATTAAAGGTATCAGCTACAGCAAGAAATCACAATACGATGAAGCATCTTTCTCAAATGCTGGATTCAATTGAATAGTATTATGATGAGGATTGATTTTTATCCTCAGACGTCTTCATATACTTAAAACGCTTATGTGTCCAGAAGTAATATTCTGGTTTTTTTCTGATCTGAGCTTCCAGTTTTTTCATAAAGAGATCCGTAATACCAAAATCAGGTACATCCCTAGGATTTTCGCTCAATATCTCCATCTTGGTTTCGTAGAATCCTCTTTTTACTTTAGTCGTTTCAATATACATCACGGCATAACCGTACTTTTTGGACAGCATCTCGGTACCCGTGATCACAGGAACTTCTACCCCGAAAAAATTAGACCAATGGTATGTTTTACCGGGTTTGGGAGCTTGATCAACCAGCATGCCATAAACACTACTTAGTTCCTTCTTATCATTTTGGTCTAAAGTCGCAATCAATTCTTTAGTAGGCACCAAGGTTGTATTGAAGCGACTCCTGGACCTGACGATATAGTTGTTAAAGTACTTGTTTTTTACTTTTTTATAAGCAGCAAAGCCATGATGATCTACCCTGAGATTAAGGCTGAACAACCACTCAAAATTGGCATAATGAGAACTCATCAGAAGTATATTTTTATGTCTTCCCATAAAGTCGGCCAGTTCTTCCGGATTAGTCAGTTTAAATCGTTCGAGAATTTCTTCGTTAGAAATACTGAAGGTTTTGATCATTTCCATAAAGATATCCAGAAAATGACTGTAGAATTTTTTCATGATCACCTTAAGCTCCTCCTTTGATTTCTCAGGAAAGGCGATTTCCAGGTTATTCATCACCACTTTTTTCCGGTAACCAATTACATGATAAAGGAGAAGATAGAGCAGGTCCGAAACCATATACAATATCCGAAAAGGCAAGATCGAGATAAGAACGATCAAGGGTTAAATAAGTATATAAACCAGCAAGTGTATCATAGAGAGGACAAATATCGTAGAAATATCTGATACGCCTTAATAATTCCAAATAAAGTATCGATTCAAGCAATTTAAGACTGCGAAAAAACAGGCATCATTAAACAGGTTTTTTACCCATATGCCTGAATCTTCTGTGGGTCCAGAAGTAGAATTCAGGAGCTTTTCGAATTTGCTTTTCTAATTCTCCCATGTATTTGTTGGTCAACTGATATAAAGGCGCCTTTTTCGGTTCCTCTTCAAGAAGGATAAAGGTAGATTGATAAACACCTCTTTTTATGCGTTCAGTTTGAAAATAAAAAACCGGAAGATCAAGCTTTCGAGCGATGGTTTCAGGTCCCACTATTATTGGCACCTCAACTCCCATAAAATTACCCCAATATTTTATCTTCTCCCATCTGGGATTTTGATCGGCAAGAAAGCCATAGGCCTGAATCTTATTATTTTTTAGATTGGTCAATATTTCAGGATAAAATTCTTTGGTAGGAACAAATTTGACCCCAAACTTGATGCGGGTTTTTTTGATTATTTTATCAAAATAAGGATTGCTTAATTGCTTATATACCACACTCATATTGTACTTTAGGCTTCGTTCTACAATAAAGGACACCCATTCCCAATTGGCATAATGACCGGAAAGAAAAATGACGCTCTTATTTTGGTCGTAATAGGAATCGAGCAATTCAGGATTGGTGATCGACAGGCGTTTGGACATTTCCTTTTCTGTAATGGTAAATGATTTGATCAATTCCATAAAAACATCTATAAAATGTTGATAGCTCTTTTTTTCAAGATCAAAAAGCTCTTTGTCACTTTTTTCAGGAAAACAAAGTTTTAAATTATGTCTCACTATCTTTTTTCTATAGCCAATGACATAATAAATGATGACATAAATGACATCAGATATCATAAAAAGAATTCGCATTGGTAAAACCGAAATGAACCAAAAAACAGGATAGAGGAGTATAAAAGCTAGGAATTGCATGCTTAGGTTTTAGATTGCAAATATCGGATAAATTGTTTTTCTATAGATAAAAATTTTATTAGGCTCAGACTTTTGTTTCCCTTTAAATTGATAAATTCGTAGCGGTTTACTTTTTTAGGCTACGACATACAAAAAACTAAGAAGCGCATTTATGAACACAGCAGTTATTATGATCATTGTCGCCAATGTGATTGTTTCCTTTAAAGGATTTAAAGACAGAGGTTTCTTTGAAAAATTTAAATTTCAGATCGGTCCCATCGTAAAGGGAGAAAGAATACGATTATTGTCCTCCGGATTTTTACATGTTGATCAGTCTCATTTGTTTTTTAACATGCTGACCTTATATTTTTTCGCTGACCCGGTCATCAGGTATATTGGTGTTCCTAAGTTTTTGGCTGTCTATTTTGGATCCCTTTTAGCCGGAAGCGTATTTGCACTGAGCTTTCATAAGAAAGAGCCTTATTACAGTGCCGTGGGAGCATCAGGTGCCGTCATGGGTGTTTTATATGCTGCTATCATGCTTAACCCCGGAATGAATCTGTATATGTTTTTTATTCCGATTCCCATTCCTGCTTATGTATTTGGAGTCGGTTATTTGCTCTAGTCCATTTTTGGAATGAAAAAGCAATGGGGTAATATAGGACACAGTGCTCATATTGGTGGAGCTATTGGTGGGTATATTCTTTCTATTATTTTTTACCCCAGTATTTTAATGAATAACAGATTGATTGTCATACTATTGGCAGTTCCTATAATCCTTATGTTTATATTCAAAGATAAACTGGAGCGAAATTAGATTCTCTGGTCATCAATTCATATAACGCTTAAATATGTGATCGCTGAAGCGAATCATAGATGGTTTCTTAACCATCTTGATACATTTTATAGGATTTATGGCAGACAACTGACAAAGAGCTAAGTTTTGCTGACAATTTATACAGGTTTATAAATTTTAATTTCCTTGTTTTTACTACATTTGCCGAACATTTCAAAATCCTGTACAGGGAAATGTATTTGGTGCCACAATGGTCTCGTTTGATCCCTGTCAGGGCAAAAAAATAAAAATGGAAGAAAAAAAATTCGATCTTAATTCTTTGATAGGATTTGTGCTGTTAGGCGCAATCATGATATATTATTTTTACACCAATCAACCTACACCTGAACAGATCGCTGAGAAAAAGGCGGAACAGGTTCAGGATTCTATAGAAAAATTAAACCCTGTAGCACAACCAGAGAACGCGGTATATAAGCAAGAAGTTCAACAAGCTCCTGTGAATCCATCAGATTCCTTGGCTTATGCTCAGTCGCAGAATCAGCTGGGAGCCTTTGCTTATAGTGCGGGTTTAGCCTCTGCAACAGATCATGAAACGGTTATCGAGAATGACCTGGTAAAAATAACAGTTTCCAATAAAGGTGGTCAGATCACTGAGGTATTACTTAAGAATTATAAGACCTATAACATGTTACCTTTATATGTCATAAAGGATCAGAATGCTTCTCTTAATTTATCATTTGCTACTCAAGACAATAGAAACCTTCAAACTAAGGACCTGTATTTTGAACCTAATGTATCATCGAATGGTGATAACCAGGTACTTTCAATGAGGTTAAAGGTTGCTGCAGACAGGTACCTTGAATATCGATACGAGCTCAAGCCAGATGATTATATGCTTGATTTTGCGATACGTACACAAGGGATGGAATCAGCGATCAATACGAGCCAGGCCATCAATCTTGATTGGCAATTGAAAAGTTTTAGAACTGAAAAAAGTGTCAAGTACGAGAACCAATATACGGATCTTCGTTACCTGCAAAATGGTGAATTTGAGTATATGAATGCTATGAGCGATGAGGATGAAGAAGACGTTGACAATTTAAACTGGGTAGCTTTTAAGCAGCAGTTCTTTACGTCCATATTGTTGGCAGAAGATAAATTTGAATCGGCTAAACTGGTTTCAAAGAACCTTGTTCAGAACGAAGATATCGATACCATTTATACCAAAAAATACGAGGCTTATATTCCATTACAGGCCAAAAATGGAGAATTGGCTTATAACATGAATATGTATTACGGACCGGTTGATTATGAGGTTCTTAGTAAATATGAAGGCCAACAATTGGATAGAATAGTTAGTCTGGGATGGGGAATTTTCAGATGGATCAACAAGTTTGTGTTTATTCCGGTCTTTAGCGTTTTAAGTTCCTTTATTGGCAACTTCGGTATCGTGATCATATTGATGACCATTGTGGTTCGTATCATTATGTCACCAGTGGTCTATAAATCTTATTTATCTAGTGCTAAGATGAAGGTGTTAAGACCTGAAATGCAAGAGATCAATGAAAAATTCAAAGGAAAGGAAAATGCAATGAAGCGCCAGCAGGAAACCATGGCCATTCAAAGAAAAGCGGGAGTGAATCCATTGAGCGGATGTATACCTGCCTTGATTCAAATGCCTGTTTTCTTTGCGCTATTTAGGTTTTTCCCGGCTAATATTGATATCAGACAAAATGGGTTTTTATGGGCAGATGATTTATCGGCCTATGATGAAGTGTTACGACTACCGTTTAAGATCCCATTTTATGGAGATCACGTAAGTTTGTTTCCAATTCTTGCTTCAGTCGCCATTTTCTTTTATATGCAGATGACTCAAAGTCAGCAGATGAATATGCAGCAGCCGCAACAGGAGGGTATGCCTGATATGCAAAAGATGATGAAGATGATGATGTGGTTTTCACCCATTATGATGATGTTTTTCTTTAACACTTATGCGAGTAGTTTGAGTTTGTACTATTTTGTATCCAACTTGCTTACCATCGTGATTATGTTAGTGATCAAACACTTTATCATTGATGAAGATA
>CBDULU010000091.1:0-7324 GCA_965368155.1 uncultured Flavobacteriaceae bacterium | reverse complement strand
ATCATCACTACAACTTATTGTAAATAGAGGTATGGCCATGAACAATACGGCCATCGTAATTTTTTGGAAATAATTCATTTGGATAAAATTTTTCATGTTTAATAATTTAGTTTAAAAGTTCGACAAATATATATAAAAAATTATATACTGTCCAAGAAAAAAATAAAAAAAGTGAACAAAAAGTATATTTTCGTCATTTTCTCTTGTTTTATGCGGAAAATTATTTTTATATTTGTTCAGCATTTAAAATTAAAACATTAAACATGATAACATATTCAGTAGCCCAGGTTGAGGCACTAACAGGAATAAAAGCACACACTTTAAGGATATGGGAGCGAAGGTATGATTTTCTTGAGCCGGCACGAACTCCTACGAATATTAGGTATTATTCTGACGAGCAATTAAAAAAGCTGCTAAATTTTGGGATTTTGGTCCGGAATGGATATCGAGTTTCAAAATTGAATAAAATGTCTGATGAGCAGGTATACGAGGAGGTCGCAAAAGTGTTGGCGGGTCCAGGTTCTGAGAGAAGTGACGAGATGAAGGGCTTGACGCTGGCTATGCTGGAGATGAATGAGGAGGATTTTGATGATATTTTCGAAAGGCAAGTAATCAGGAAAGGGTTTTTTAGAACCATAACAGAAACAATTTATCCGTTTTTGCAATATGTTGGAGTGCTTTGGACAACCAATAAGGCCATGATAGCGCAAGAGCATTATATCTCAAATTTGATCAGACAAAAATTAATTGCCGCGATTGAGCGATTGTCTATTCCATCAAAAGATGCGCCTTCAATAGTGTTCTTTCTTTTAGAAGGGGAG
Organism: uncultured Flavobacteriaceae bacterium; assembly: GCA_965368155.1. Taxonomy (GTDB): domain Bacteria; phylum Bacteroidota; class Bacteroidia; order Flavobacteriales; family Flavobacteriaceae; genus Lutimonas. The sequence continues at coordinate 6,503 of CBDULU010000091.1, read as the reverse complement.
GAGCATGAGATTGGTTTACTTTTGGCAAGTTTTGTTGCTAAGGAAATGGGATGGAATGTATACTACTTGGGGCAAGGCGTTCCGGTTCCTAATATAAAAAAGGTAATTGAGATTGCAGAACCAGAGCTTTTGATGACTATGTTTGTGACGCCAAAAGTGCATAAATTGAATGGTTTTATTGAAGAAATTATGACGGGCAATGATGTGCCTTTCGTTATTTCAGGTAGTACCGAAAATTTAAATGCAGTAGTGGATTCTGAACAGATTCTTAAGGTGACAGCTCCTCTAGATTTTCAAACCCATCTGGCTAGAATTCAGAATGGGGTAAGTCTTAGGAATTAGGTAGTTCTAGAGCTTTGTAATGTATCTCAATTTTTTTTGGGCTTTATATGATTATTTTTATACATTTAGAAATCCCGACTATGTAGTTTCCGCCTCTATGATGAGAGGAATAATTAAGTGTTTTTATTGATGGTTTTGTGGAGTGGAATTGACTTTATTGTTTGTATTCATTAAACATCTTTTTACTTAAACAAAAAAGTTTAAAAAAATATCAAAAAAGTTAGACAAAAAAACTGTTTTTATAGTAAAATCAGTTAATTTTGCAGAATATGACTAGAAAAGTAAGTGTTATTGGATCCGGTTTTGCCTCAATATCTGCAGCCTGCTATTTGGCTAAGCATGGGTATGAGGTAAATGTCTATGAAAAGAATGACCAATTGGGTGGTAGAGCCAGGCAATTTGTTCAAGATGGTTTTAAGTTTGATATGGGCCCTACCTGGTATTGGATGCCTGATGTATTTGAACGTTTTTTTGCTGATTTTGGCAAGAAACCTTCTGACTATTACCAGTTAGAGCGTTTAGGGCCGGCTTATAGGGTCTATTTTGGTGAGGAGGATTTTATGGATATTTCCGATGATTTAGATGAGATCAAAGAGACCTTCGAGAAAGTGGAGCCTAATGCGGCTAAGTCTTTGACCGAATTTTTGGCAAAAGCAGAGAAAAATTATGAGGTAGCGATTAAAGATCTGGTATATAAACCGGGTTTGAGCCCATTTGAGTTGGTGTCAAAAGATACCATACTTGAAGTGCCTCAGTTTTTAAGCACCATTCACGATGTGGCAAAAAAGAAATTTAAGAGTTCCAGATTAAGACAGATCATTGAATTTCCTGTTTTATTTTTAGGTGCTAAACCTTCTATGACCCCTGCATTTTACAGTTTTATGAATTATGCAGATTTGGGTTTGGGAACTTGGTATCCTGCCGGCGGCATGAAGTCAGTGGTTGATGGAATGATCAAATTAGCAGAAGAATTGGGTGTTATCTTTCATACGAATGCGACAGTTTCAAAAATATCCACAGGACAAGATAAAAAGGTAAGTAGTATCACCATAAATGAAGTAGATCAAGCAGTTGATGTGCTGGTTTCAGGAGCAGACTATGCCCATACTGAAAGTTTATTGGTTAAACAAGACCGGGTGTACAGCAAAGCCTATTGGAACAAAAAAGTAATGGCTCCTTCCTCACTCTTGTTTTATGTGGGCTTGGACAAAAAAGTGGAACGCTTATTGCATCATACTTTGTTCTTTGATGTCTCTTTTGATGATCATGCCAAAGCGATTTATGATGATCCAAGTTGGCCCGAAAAACCACTGTTCTATGCGAGTTTTCCAAGTATCACAGACAGCTCGGTTGCTCCCGAGGGAAAAGAAGCTGCAATTTTTTTAATACCTTTAGCTCCAGATCTTGAAGATACTGAGTTGTTGCGTGAGCAATACTTTGATATCATCATCAACAGACTTGAAAAATTAACCAAGCAGGACATCAGATCATCCATATTGTTTAAAGAGTCGTATTGTGTTCAGGATTTTAAGGATGATTACAATTCTTTTAAAGGGAATGCTTATGGGATGGCCAATACATTGATGCAAACGGCTTTTTTAAGACCTAAACTAAAAAGTAAAAAAATTAAAAACTTATATTTTACAGGGCAATTAACGGTTCCAGGACCAGGTGTTCCGCCTTCTCTGATCTCGGGTAAACTGGTATCAGACCTACTAACTAAAGACAATTAACATGAAAGATTTATTCGACACCTTATCTTATGAATGCTCGCACAAGGTGACCAGCATGTATAGTACTTCCTTTTCCCTTGCGGTCAAAATGTTATCATCTAAGATTCAAAAAGATATTTACGCGATATATGGTTTTGTAAGGTTTGCCGATGAGATTGTAGATACTTTTCATGATTATGATAAAGAGGTGCTACTCGATGAGTTTGAAAATGACCTTTATAAGGCCATTGATAGAGGAATTAGTTTGAACCCAATCCTAAACTCATTCCAGGAAGTGGTTAATAAGCACGATATAGAGATGGATTTGATAGATCATTTTATGAAAAGCATGCGAGCTGACTTGTATAAAACGGAGTATCAAAGTATAAAGGAGTATGAAGATTATATTTATGGATCAGCGGATGTTGTAGGATTGATGTGTCTTAAGGTTTTTGTTCAAGGTGATCAAAAACGCTTTGATGAATTGAAAGAACCGGCAATGAAGTTGGGTAGTGCATTTCAGAAAGTGAATTTTCTTCGAGATCTTAAGGACGATACTGAGCACTTGCACCGTTCGTATTTTCCACACATTCATGGAGGTGTCATAGATGGAGTGGTAAAGGATCAGATCATTGAAGAAATTGACAAGGATTTTCAGGATGCTTATGAGGGGATTCTACAACTACCAATTGAGGCAAAGTTCGGAGTTTACACGGCATTCATTTATTACAGGAAATTATTGAGAAAATTGACAGTCACAAAAGCAAGTGAAATTCGGGAGAAAAGAATTCGCATCAGTAACCCCATGAAAATGTTTCTGCTTACCAAATCATTTGTAAATTACAAGCTCAATTTACTTTGATAAAACAAATAATCATAGTAGTTTTATTACTTGTAAATTTAATGAGCAGGGCTCAAGAAGATACATCTCTTGAAACGATCAGGTTAGAATTTCAGGAGATACAAGACGAAGCCGATATTGAAAAAATATTGGCCTTTGACTATAAGAATGCGAAAGAAGCTGAGCAAGAAATGATCAAAGCATATCAGGCTGCCGGAACTTGCATGAGGGCAAATTATGAGACCTCACCCATTTCGAAATTAAAGTATTTCAATGAGGGTAAAAAAATTCTAGAGGAATTGATTAGTGAAGGCAAGGAAGTGGAAAATGTATATTTAAGGCTATTGTTGCAATTGAACGTACCCCATATGCTAAATTATCATAAAAATATTGACGAGGACGTAGCCTTTCTGGATGCTTCTTTAGCTAAGGCTCCGATTGATCTATCTTATAAGAAGTTAATGATCGAGAACCTGCTTAGTGTAGCCAAGAAAGAAGAATTAAAAGAAATTTTACTACACATCGATGTAGTGGAAGAGGATTGATAAAAAATTAAGGAAATGATACTGTTTATTACGATTTTGATTACTACAGTTTTAATGGAAGGAGTTGCCTGGGGAATGCATAAGTATGTCATGCATGGGCTTTTTTGGAACCTTCATGAGGACCATCATGTTAGAGATAACCACGATTCGTTTTTGGAACGTAATGATTCTTTTTTCGTCTTTTTTGCCATTATTTCTATCACGGCTTTTTCCTTGTGGTCTATCTTTGGTTGGCAGATCAGTTTAGGCGTTGGGATCGGTGTATTTATATATGGGGTCATATATTTTGTGATCCATGATCTATTTATTCATCAACGCATTAAGATCTGGAAAAAAACAAAAAACCCATACTTATTGGCTTTGAGAAGGGCTCATAAAATACACCATAAGCATCTGGGGAAACACGATGGAGAATGTTTTGGGATGTTATGGGTTCCTATGAAATATTACAAAGGAGAATACTAGATGATGTCGCTGTACCTTTGGATAGATCTTCTTTCTATTTCGGTACCTTTCCTGGTTTCATTTCATCCCAGGATTAGGTTGTATAGACGCTGGAAGGCATTATTTTTGGCCCTGGTGATCACTATGGTTCCTTTTATTATTTGGGATGTTTATTTTACTGTTCAAGGCTATTGGGGTTTTAATGAGGTATATCTTTCTGGTATTTATCTGCTGCATTTGCCTATTGAAGAATGGTTGTTTTTTATCTGTATTCCATATGCCTGTGTTTTTACCCACCTGTCAATTTTAGAAATTAATCCGAATTTGGCATTGTCTGATAAGGTAAGTAAACGGATTACTTTTCTATTGTTTACCCTCTTTGTTCTGGTTTTGGTATTTAATGTTGACAAGGCCTATACGGCAGTGGATATGATTTTCGCCATCGTTTCACTGGCATTAGTAACAAAATTCAATCCTAAATTGCTGAATAGCTTTTACCTCACTTTTTTGTTTATGCTCATTCCATTTTTTATAGTAAACGGCATACTTACCGGAACAGGAATAGAAGGGAATATTGTATGGTATAATGATGCGGAGAATTTAGGGATAAGATTAGGTACGATCCCTGTAGAGGATAGTGCTTATGCCTTTTCCATGATTTTATTGAATTTATGGTTGTTTTTTAGGTTTACTTCAGACAAGGGATCAAAGGCTAAAGTATAGTAATTTGATTTGTTTAAAAAGATCAGATCTTTAGATGCAACAGGCGGTGTTTTATGCCGACTTCTTCAAATTCATCACCATATACTTGAAAACCTAATTGTTCATAAAAAGTTGTCACTTCAGCTCTGGAATGGATTTCGATCTCTTTTATTCCTATAGCTGATGCAAAGGCAATTAGTGATTGGACAAGAAGTTTTCCTACTCCTTTTCCCTGCCAAGTACTCTCAACTGCCATCTGAATCAATTGCCCTTTCGATTTTTCTTTATTCAACGGAACCAACAGCACACAGCCAATGAGTTCTAATTTGTCCATGGCTACAAAATGCCAGGATTTTTTATCATTCATTTCCCATCCAAAATCAGGAATTCCAATGGGTCTTAACAAGACTTTATTTCTTAGCTCCCGCTCCTTTTGATAGAGTGGATTGTCCATTTCTATTCTTATTATTTCCGGCATAGGATGTTTTTAAGACAAGGAAACTAGTTCCTCAAGTACTTTTATATTTTCTAATTGAGCCTTTTCCTGTGCTTTGGCTCCATACATTAGGTCCAGTCTGTTTTGATAGGTTTCTGTTATTTTATGCCTTACCATTTTTAGGGTTGAATTGATCATTTGATTATCTTCAGAAAACGCTTCTGATACAATCTGAAAATTAGACGGGATCCATTTACCAGGAAATTTACCTTTGAATTCTTTTTGTTTTGAAAATAACAGCATTTCATTTTTAAGCTGTTTGTTCAGTGCTTCATAGGTCTTGACACCTTCTTTCTCTATCATTTCCTCAAGAGCTTTTTTATTCAAGGTGATTAGGGCGGTTGTATATTTCTGATGGTCGTTGTAGATCATGATCTGATCGATGCAATTGGTGGAATTGACTATAGCCTCTTCTATTTCTTCAGGAGAGTATTTTTCCCCGTCTTCAGAGATGAGTAAGGCTTTTTCTCTTCCTACAACAACTAAAAAGTCATCCTCATCCATATAGCCCAGATCTCCGGTAAACAACCAGCCATCTTTTATCGTTTCTATAGTTGCAGCCTCGTTTTTATAATAGCCCTTCATCACATTGTCTCCCTTGATCACTATTTCACCTTTTTCTCCTTGAGCTACTTCCTTACCGTTTTCATCACAAATCTTACAAGTGATTCCTTTAAGGACTTTACCCGAAGTGCCCATTTTATAGTTAAAAGGTGTATTGGTCGAGATAATAGGTGTGGCTTCTGTCAAACCATATCCCTGGTATACCGGAATTCCTATAGCTTTATAAAATTGTTGCTGTTTGATATCCAGTAAGGCACCACCTCCTACAAAAAATTCAATTTTGGGTCCAAATATTAACCTAAGCTTACTAAAGATCAGTTTTTCGGCCAAGAGCATATTTAAATAAGTGCCTGCTTGAACAGCCCATCCTGGTTTAGAAAACCCGTCCCCATTTCTTTTTATCGCCGCCTCTACTCCTCGGTTAAAAATTCCTTCAATGACTCCTCCTTTTGCCTTTATGCCATCTTTGAACTTCTGGATAAAATTACTCGTAAGGGCAGGTACCGTTAAAAGAAAGTTGGATTCTGCTTCAACCAGGTTCTTTGGAATATTTTTTAAGGCATTTACACTTCCGCCTCGGGCATCGACAAAATGCAGGGATAGCCCTTTAACCAAGGCTGTATAAATTCCTACCGTATGCGCAAAGGAATGATCCGTTGGTAAAATAAGCAGGGTCGATATCTTTTCTTTGATCTGAAAGGTTGAAACGGCAGCATGACTGTTGGAATAATAATTTAAATGTGTCAACATGATGCCTTTGGGATTACCTGTGGTTCCCGATGTATAAGAAATCGTCACTACCTGATCTTCCTCTGTATTATTTTCGATCTGTGCCAGTCTTTCCTTATTTTCTTGCA
>CBDULU010000090.1:0-7377 GCA_965368155.1 uncultured Flavobacteriaceae bacterium | reverse complement strand
CATACTACTTGCGCTATTTTTGATCATACAACTGTTCAGACCTGAAAAAAACAATTCAAATGATCTGACAAATGCGGTGACAAAAAAATATGATGTACCTGAAGAAGTCGCAGTGATCTTAAAAAATGCCTGTAACGATTGTCATACCAACAATACAGTTTATCCCTGGTACGCTAATGTGCAACCAGTTGCCTGGTGGCTTGATGAACATGTTATAGATGGAAAAAGACATTTGAACTTATCTGATTTCACTAAATTACCCATAGCAGTTCAAAATCATAAATTTGAAGAAATCGTAGAAGTTATAGATGAAAATGAAATGCCCCTGGAATCTTATACTTATCTGGGATTGCATCAGGAAGCGAATTTGACTTCAGAAGAAAAAGACGCATTAAAGGCATGGGCTGTAAAGCAAATGGACTATTTGAAATCGAGCTATCCCGCAGATAGCTTGATTATGAAACGTAGGCAACCAAAGAAACAATAAGGTACTTCTATTTATCAATACCTTCAGTAATAGTCATAAAAAAAGCCCATCTTCTGATGGGCTTTTTAGTAAGTGTAAAAAAATTCTTTATTATGAGATAACTCTTACGTTAACTGCATTTAATCCTTTTTTTCCTTGTTCTAGTTCAAACTCTACTTCGTCATTCTCACGAATTTCGTCTACAAGTCCTGAAACGTGTACAAAATGTTCTTTACCTGTTCCTTCCTCGCTTATGAAACCGAATCCTTTAGCGTCATTGAAGAATTTTACTTTACCTGTATTCATTTTAAATAATTTATTAATTTAGTGCAAAGATACTATATTTTAGTCAAATAACTTTTTTTCTGAGGATTATTTTTTCAAATTTCTCGCAAACAATCATTTTAAGACTCTTAAAAAATGTGCCCTTTTTTCCTTTATCTTTGATAAACCTTAAAAATAATAAATCTTTAATTTACTTTTTAATACGATTTTCCATGACCCCACATGAATCAATTTTACACTTACAGAATAAAATGTCTGTCTCAATTATTGGACAGTCTAATTTAATTGATAGACTTATTTTAGTTTTACTTGCCAATGGCAACATGCTTTTAGAAGGTCTTCCCGGATTGGCAAAGACCAGGGCTATTAAATCTTTAGCCAAAGAACTAGATTGTGGTTTGAGCCGAATACAGTTTACACCTGACCTTTTACCTTCTGACATAACAGGAACAGAAATTTATCAGCCAGAGTCAAAGGAAAAATTCATTTTCCAACAAGGACCCATATTCAGTAACCTTATTTTGGCAGACGAGATCAACAGATCTCCGGCTAAGGTTCAATCTGCACTTTTGGAAGCTATGGAAGAAAGACAGGTTTCAGTAGCTGGAAAAACCTACAAGATGGATCCCTTGTTTATGGTAATGGCAACTCAAAATCCTGTCGAACAGGAAGGAACCTATCCGCTTCCGGAAGCTCAAATGGATAGATTCCTGATGCATGTAATGATTGATTACCCGGATGATGATTCAGAACTTAAGATTCTAAGACTGAACAGAGAAGAACAAACCAAAAAAGCAAAAGAGGATAAAAAACTTTCTATGCAGGTTATTTTTGATGCCAGAAAAGAGATAGATCAGGTAACTATTTCTGAAAACATGGAAAAATACATCGTCGATATTGTGTCGGCCACAAGGTATCCAAAAAAATACAGTGAGGAACTTGACAATTGGATCGATTTTGGAGCGAGTCCAAGAGGCAGTATTGCCATAGATCGTTCGTGCCGTACTCATGCATGGATGAATGGTAAAGACTTTGTAACTCCTGACAATATTAGGGCCATAGTACATGATTGTCTGCGTCATAGGCTGATTCTAAGTTATGAAGCCAACGCTGACGGAATAACACCAGACCATGTGATCGATGAAATTTTACAACAAGTAGCTGTTATTGCCTGAGACATATGGATGAGCCCGTTAAATACCCAAAAGACATCTTTGTTTCCTTGAATGATCTTCTGAAAATGGAACATCTTTCAAGGGGTTTTAGCTTTTTGGCCAGTAAGCAAAAGGTCAGAAGTGTTTTAGGAGGCAAACATGCGTCGAAACTCAGAGGAAGAGGATTGGATTTTGAAGAAGTACGACATTATGTGCCAGGTGATGATATTCGCAATATTGATTGGAAAGTAACGGCAAGGACCCAAAAGACACATTCAAGGGTATATAGTGAAGAAAAAGAAAAGCCGACATTGATCGTTGTGGACCAGTCAAAATCTATGTTTTTCGGATCTCAAAAAAGAACAAAATCGGTTGTTGCTGCTGAATTGGCAGCTTTGACAGCATTTAAGGTACTCAAAGAAGGAGATCGAGTGGGCGGTATTGTATTTGCAGATAAGGGTATTGATATCATTTACCCAAAACGTGATCGGAAAAATATACTGCGCTTTCTGGAGAAAATAGTTAATCGCAACAGAGAACTCATCGATTCAAAACCTGTAGAGTTTGACAAGGCCCTTACTGAAACTTTAGCCAAGGTAAAAAATATTGTCACCCATGATTTTTTAGTAGTGGTGGTTAGTGATTTTCAAAGGTACAGGCCTGAATTGATAAAATTTATCACAAGAATCTCAAGACATAACGATGTAATTCTAGCTAAGGTTTATGATCCGATGGAACAATCGATACCTAAAAAGAAATTAATTGCCGGTAATGGAGATAAACAAATTTTGATAGATGGAGAAAATGCCAGTCTTAGACAAGATTTCAAAGCCGAATTTGATGATGAGTTTGAAAAATTCAAGGTCCAGATGAAAAAACATCGGATTCCTGTTTTATCAGTCGATACAGTAAATGAAACGGATGTTCAATTAAAAGAATTATTCAAAAGAACATGATTGTAAGCACACTCAACCTTTCTGTAATCATTTCCGGAATCGCAACAACATTGATTCAAGAGGCAGATCCTGTTGCAGCAGACCAGGAGCTTGGCCCAATATTGGAACCAGATCCCATAGAATTTTCATTTGACACCCCGGGCTGGTATTTTGTTGGCATCCTATTGCTTTTGGTATGCTTGTTTTTGGTGCTACGCCAGATCAAACACTACAAAAAAAATGCCTATAGAAGAGAGGCCCTAAAAGAATTAAACCAAGTAAATCCTTCAAAGTCAAACAATGAGTTAGGTCAACAATTAACAGAATTATTGATCATTTTAAAAGTAACAGCCTTTAAAGCTTATGGAAGGAAGAATGTGGCCACTCTTTATGGAAAACCGTGGTTGTTATTTCTTGAGTCAAAAGCAAAAAACACCCCTTTTAGCAAGTTTGAACCAATTATATCAAGAGCGATCTATAAAAATGAAACTCCGGATAATAAGGAACTAAATGAATTAAAGAATCTTTCAAAAAAATGGATACTGACGCATGCCTGAAAATTTTGAAATAGCCTATCCCTGGATTTTCATTTTAATCCTACTGCCAATACTTATATATTGGTTGGTTCCTCCGTTTAGGATCAAAAGTGCTTCTCTACAGGTGCCCAATCTTGAAAAAACCGCATCGATCGCAGGTCTTACACCAAGAAATTCAGCCTTGGTAAACAAAAAAAACAGGTTGGTGTCTTTTATCCTTTTTATCATTTGGGTACTATTATTGATCTCTCTCTCTTCTCCAAGATTGGTTGGAGAGCCAGAACTTAAGATCAAGACCTCTCGTAATTTCCTTATCGTTGCCGACATTTCATTCAGTATGGCCAATTCGGATTGGGTGATCGAAGGTAAAAGAACGACCCGATGGGAGGCAGTAAAAAGTGTTATGCACGAGTTTATAGAAAAAAGAACAGGCGATCGAATGGGGCTGATCTTTTTTGGCTCGAGCGCCTATATTCAGGTTCCTTTTACTTCAGATCTTTCAACAGTGGAGCTCCTATTGGAAGAAGCAGATGTAGGAATGGCCGGACAAATGACCAATATAGGAAAGGCCGTGGTGAAAGGTATTGAAATGTTTGATCAGGATACTATCAAAACCAAAGTGATGCTTGTGCTTACTGACGGCGTAGATTCTGGCACCGAGATCCTTCCGCTGGATGCCGCAGACCTTGCAAAAAAAGACAGTATCCATATTTACACCTTGGGGATAGGAGATCCTGAGAATTCCGGATCAGATTTGGATGAACCCACACTAAAAGAGATTGCAGAAATGACCGATGCCAGGTATTTTCGTGCCATAGACACCGAGCAACTAGCTGAAATTTATGCTGAACTAGACAAACTGGAACCTATTGAATATGAAGAAGAAACCTTTAAACCCGCTACCCTTCTCTATTATTACCCTTTGACTCTAGCTATTGCATTGGCCTTATTATTGTCATTGATGCTCGGAATTTTTTCACTGCTAAAGAACAAAGAAGATGGATGATGGGTTTTTACATATAAACTGGGAGGAATTTCATTTCCTAAGACCACAACTATTATGGCTACTGATTCCTGCCTTACTTAGCTTTATTATAGCCCTTGTGGGGCTTCGTGAAACCGTTAGATGGAAAGATGTAATTGCACCACATTTAAGACCTTTTATGATCAAAAAAGGAAGTGAACGCATCAAAAAATGGATGCACCTGGCATTATTTGTATGTGTTTCTGTCGCTATAATGGGTGCTTCAGGTCCTTCATGGAGGAAAATAGAAGAACCAGAAAAAATATTGGAAACTCCTTTGGTCATCCTTTTAGACCTTTCCCAAAGCATGATGGCGACCGATATTCAGCCTACAAGACTGGAGAGAGCCAAATTTAAAATTCAGGATTTTTTAGAAGCCAAACCCGGAGCCCTTACAGCGTTAATAGGTTATGCAGGCACGGCGCATACCATTGTGCCCTTAACAAGAGATTATAATATCATCAAAAGCCATATAAAAACATTGTCACCCGATGTCATGCCCTTTCCAGGCAGTGATCTGGAGAAGGCGCTTATTTTAGCAGATACCATTGCCAGCAGAACAGAAGCTCCGGGAAATGTACTTTTGATCTCTGATGATTTTACTGAAACCTCATTTGGGCATATTCAAAATTTTGTGATCAATACCAATAACCAGGTGACCATAATTCCAATGAATACAGTCGGAGGAGCCAATGTGCCAGCCAAGCAAAAGAATCAGGTATTAAAAGACTCGAATGGAGAAATAGTTAGATCCTTACTGGATACAAATATCCTCGAAAAAATGGCTTCTTTGGAGAAGGTATCTATCTCTGCTTTAACTTTAGACAAAAGTGATGTAGCATTCTTAGCTAAAAATATTTCAGAAAATTTAGAATTTAAAGAAGATGTTGAGGAAAAGGAAAATAACTGGAGAGATGATGGTCTTTGGCTAGTAATTCCCTTTGCCTTTATTGTGCTCATTTGGTTTAGAAAAGGTTGGGTTATTTATGGTTTTCTCATCATGGTAACTTTTAGTTCTTGTAGCGAAGAGTCCAAATTCATGGATCTTTGGGAAACCAAAGATTATCAGGCGCAAAAGTATTACGATAAAGCCCAATATGATGAGGCCGGTAAATTATATACTGACCCTTTACGTCAAGGAGTATCCTGGTATAAGGCGGGAGATTATGATAAAGCCATAGAAGCTTTTGAACAAGACACTACAGCTACAGGCGCCTATAACCTTGGTTTGGCTTATTATAAAAATGGAGATTATGCTGCTGCCGCACTTGCCTTTGGGAAAGCCACAGAAATAGATCCTGAAATGGAAACTGCCAAGCAGAATCAGCAGGTGGCCCAAAGAATTATGGAAGGAACAAATGAGGTGGATCCTGAAGAAGCTACCGAAGCTCCCAAAAAACAAACTGCTCAAAATCTTGAAAATAAAGACCAGGAAGATCTTGGCGGCGGCGGACAGGAAGCGTCAGAAGAAGATATGAAAAAGGAGAGAAAGGAAGAAACGGTAGGAACGGATATGAGAACCGGAAAAGAAATGGACGAAGTTCCACCTGATTTTGAATCCGGAAAAAGCCAGAATTCACAAAAAGTATTGATGAGAAAGGTGGATGATGACCCCTCCTTGTTTTTAAAAAGAAAATTTAAACATCAGGTAAAAACAAAAAACCTAAAGCCCAACAATAAGCGTACAACATGGTAATCAATCTCCGAAAGATCATATTTCCTTTGCTATTGCTCATGATCTCATTTCATGGTTTTGGTCAAAGACACCTGTTTAGCGAAGTAACCATAGACCGAAGCAAGGTTTATGTTGGAGAGCCTGTTGAAGTCAGTGTCGGGATATATACCTCGACCTGGTTCACAAAAGGAGTCAATTTTGGAAACATAAAAGTCAATGGTGCCTTTACTGTCTATTTCAGGTCCGTTTCCAGCAATAAGCAAGTGAATGGAAAAAATTATGCAGGTGTCGTAGCCATTTATAATGTCTTTCCCTATGACAATAAGGACCTTATCTTTCCCTCTCTGGAATTCACAGTTGAAACACCAAATTACGGAGATAGTAAAGGAGTGAAAAGAGTTGTCAAAACCAAGGCTCGAAATATCTCGGTAAAAGCTGTACCCAGTAATTATAATGAGGATGAATGGCTCGTATCATCAAGTGTAAGTGTTAATGAATCATGGCAAGGTGACCTCAATAATGTCAAAGTAGGAAATGTCATCCAACGTAATATCTTCAGAAAAGCTTATGGTACTGTTTCGGAACTTATTCCTCCTGTTGAATGGGATAGTATTGAAGGCGTAAGTTTGTACCCTACTCGTGCTGATATCAAAAGCGAAAAATCAAAAACCTCCATTAGTGCTTCAAGATCAGAAGGAATTCGCTATTTATTTGAGAAAGAAGGGACTGTCACAATACCAGAAATTACAGTTACCTGGTGGAATCCAAGACAAAACAAATTATACAAACGTACCTTAGAAGAGAAGACCATAGAGGTATTGCCTAATCCTGACCTGGGGATGCTGGAAAGTGTCAAGGATTCTCTTGCGATCTATAACCAAGAAATAAGCGAAGAAACTTCTGAAGAGGAAGAATTAATAATATTTGGCTTGTCATTAAAAGATTTTTTGACTTATTTGGCCATCATACTGTTTTGTATATATCTCATTTACAAGTTTTTAAAGTGGCTGCTGATTAGTAAGGGACTAATTCAAAAATGGAAAAACCAGCGAGTCGCCTATTTGAACTCTGAAAAATATTACTTCAAGTTATTTCTTAACAAGGCTGACAATAAAGACGCAAATGAAAGCCTGAACGCGCTGTATCGTTGGATCGATCGTTTGGACTTAGAAGAACCTACCCTGAAAAATCTCGCTCTGAATTATGGAAGCTCAGATTTTATCAGCAATCTTGATCTAGCCAAAAGAGAAAGTAATTTCAACCCTTTGGATAAAATTCATTTTGTAAAACAGGCCAGAAAGA
>CBDULU010000089.1:0-7412 GCA_965368155.1 uncultured Flavobacteriaceae bacterium | reverse complement strand
CAAAAATGGATAAGCTCAGCACTATTACTTTGCATGATTCTTATAGCTGGAACAGCCTATGCGCAGCAAGGAGGATCTCGTGGAGGAGGGCAAGGAGGAGGTCAGAGGCCACCAAAATTGCCAACTACAAAAGAAATTAAGAAAATGGTCAGCGATATGGCTGAAGAGATTTCGCTAAATGAGGAGCAGGAAGATGAGATACTGGATATTTACCAGGCCCATTTTGATGAGGTAGAGGAAAAAACCAAATCAGGAAGACCAAATCGAAATGAAATGGAAGCGTTGAAAACGAGCTTTGAAAAAGTGGTGAATACAGTATTAACTGAAGAGCAACAAGAATTATACAGCGCCTATTTAAAAGAAAATAGTCCAAAACGGCAATCAAAGTCATCAAGAGAATAAGCAAATAAATGACGCTCTTTAAAGCAAAAGGTTATGTCAATAGAAAGCATTAACGGTTGTATTGGTTGTGAGGAATGCATTAAAAGCTGCCCTACCGATGTAATCAGATTAGATCAGAAGACCAAAAAGGCGGTGATCACATTTCCTGAAGATTGTCAGATTTGCCATTTATGCCGAATGTATTGTCCGGTTGACGCTATAACAATTACGCCTGAGAAATCGATACCAGTCATTGTATCATGGGGATAATCATGAATAAAGAAAGCTACATAACAAACTTATCCTCATTGATAATTTCCTTTATCGGTGTTCCCATTCTCATATTTGTTTTGGGAGATTTTCCGCGGCGAAATGCACTTTCGGAAACCATATCACTCATTACAATTTTGGGATTTTCATTACTAATCTCTCAATTCTTTTATTCTAGAATCAACAAGAGGCTGGTTAAAAAAATTAGAATGGTCCATGTATTAAGAATTCATAAATTCATCGGTTATGCGTTTATTTCAATTTTATTATTACATCCCTTTTTCATAATTGTTCCAAAGTTTTTTGACAATGCCGTAACACCGGTTGAAGCCTTTTTTAAACTCATCACAACTTTTGATAGTTTAGGTATTATGTTGGGCCTGATAGCTTATGCTGTTATGTTAATTCTTCTGGTAACGGCATTTTTTCGTTTTAAACTTCATTTAAAATACAAGGCTTGGAGGAATTTTCATGGTTATTTGACCTTGCTTTTTGTGATTACGGCAACCTGGCATGTGATTACCCTCGGTAGGCATAGCAATATATCCTTTTCAATTTATTATGTACTGACCGTGGCAAGTGGAATTTTTTATTTGCTTAGGTTATACCTTTTTAAAACTTCAACAAGATGAGTGAAAAATCAAAAAACAGTATCTCCCGAAGAAATTTTATAGGCCTGGCCGGAGGAGCAAGTTTGGCAGCAATCGCATCTTTAGGAGTTGCGACAGATTGGGCCCTGAATGATCTTGAGATAGATCTTAATGAGTTGGAGATGGACTATATGAGCACCGATGTATTGGTCATTGGAAGTGGGATGGCTGGTTTATTTGCTGCTGTTAAGGCTCATGATGTCGGGGCTAATGTTATGATGGTTTCAAAAGGGAGATTAGGTGCCTCGGGTCAAACTCCTTTTGCCAAAGGGATTTTCGCCTATGATCCCTCAAAGGAAGAATTGAGTATTGATGAATTTGTAGATACCGTTTCTCGTTCTGCACTGGGAACTAACAATCCGGTATATACCAAACAAATGGCAGTACATTCTATGGCTCGGGTTAATGACTTGAAAGAATGGGGCTTCTTTGACTCATCTTTGTATCATAAAAGTTTTAGTAAACCCATTGAAGAGCGCAATATTCCGGTTCATGAAAGAATAGTGATTACCCATTTAATAAAGGAAGATGGGATGATTAAGGGAGCAGCTGGTTTTAGCGTTGACAAGCAGAAAGTAATTTTTTACCAAGCAAAAAGTGTCATTCTGTGTACTGGTGCAGGAGGATTTAAACCCAATGGTTTTCCAATTTGTGACCTGACTCATGACGGTACAATAATGGCCTATAATATAGGAGCAAAAGTAACAGGGAAAGAATGGAATGACGGCCATCCAGCGAGAGCTGAAAACCCTGCTGCATGTTATGATGGATGGGGAGATATGTTTGAGAAGAAACCAGGGACAACGGGTATAGAAGTTCATCATGATTTAGGCGTTGACATGAATTATATGGCTTACGTTAACGGCAACCCATTAAAAATGGGGCCTCCTGGATCTAGCGATTCTATGGGTTCTATTGGAGGGCCCTATACCCCTGCTGAATTTAAAAGAAATGATTCTCAACCCCCTCAAGATGGTAATAAATCGCCAAGAGATGGCAAAAGGCCAGATAAAGAAGGTGGAGGGCCTCCAGGTATGGGCGGTGGTCGAGTAGGCGGTTCTTCAGCCGGTATGGCCATTCATAAAGCTGAGGGTCTGGTACCCATCAACGATCAATGCGAATCAAATATACCTGGGTTGTACGCAGCTGGAGATGCCTTGGGCTCATACATGGCCGGTGCTATTTATACGCAAATTGGGTCTTCTTTGGCGGGTTCTGCCGTGCAAGGGGGCGTGGCAGGAAAAGCCGCTGCAAACTATAGCAAAAGTGTAGAATATTTTGAAATTTCACCCATAAAAATAAAGGAAATTAAAGAAGAAGTGTTGGCTCCATTAAAAAGAGAAGCAGGCTACAGTCCTGCCTGGGTGACACAAACTTTACAAGGCATTATGATTCCCAATTTCATCATCTATATCAAAAAAGGAAATTTGTTACAAGCAGCTTTGTCTTATGTGGAAGAATTAAGAGATCATCACTTACCAATGCTCAGAGCTGCAAATATGCATGAGCTGAGGTTGGCCCATGAAACGGCAAATATGATCATAAGTGCGGAGATGAAATTAAAAGCCTCGATGATGAGAACTGAAAGCAGGTGTAGTCATTTTCGCTTAGATTATCCGGAAACGAATAACGAGGATTGGGAGGCCTGGATCAATATATTCAAAGGGGAAGATGGCAATATGCAATTTGAAAAACAACCCTTCAATAGCTGGAAGGTATAAAACATATATAAAGATATTTTTCATAATTATTTTGAGTTTGTAAGTAGAGGATCGGTTACATTTTTAACCGATCCTTTTGTTTTGCATAGCTTGTTTCAAAACAATCATAGTTCTCACATTTATATCCAGATCTCTAGAATGTATTTGTAGTCATTTATTGCTCATTCGTAGATGGAAAAGACGCAAACATTGATTTGAATTTTTATCCACTGATGGCTACCGTTTCTTTGTTTCATATTTAAAATGAATTCAGTAACACTTAAAAATAGTATCATGAAAAAACCAACATTTAGAGTTTTAACCTCACTAAGTATCCTGTTTCTGGCAACATTCTTATTTGTGCGTTGTTCTGATGAAGATCCAATTGTACTCACTGAAACAGATGATGATACCACCACCATTGAGGACCCGGATTTTGATCCTACAGACTGGACAACAGAAACCCACAGTAAGAGTGCAGATCCTAATTTTGCTGAGGTATTCGATAATACAACGGTAAAAAGATTTGACTTTGTTATATCAGAAGAAAACTGGCAAAGTATGCTGGATGACATGACAAGTCTTTATGGAACGTTCGGTGCATCAGGAGGAGGGCCAGGAGGAGGAGGTTTAAGTGATGTAGATGAAGATCCGATTTTTGTACCTGGAGATGTATTTTATAACGGGAAACAATGGTACAAGGTAGGGCTTCGTTTTAAAGGAAACTCAAGCTTGCAGAGTAGTTGGTCATCAGGAATTTTAAAACTAGCATTTAAAATGGATTTTGATGAATACGAAGATGACTATCCACAAATAGACAACCAGCGTTTCTATGGTTTTAAAAAATTCAGCCTTAAAAATAACTATAACGATCAATCCTTTCTGAGGGAAAAAGTTGCGGCAGACGTCTTTGCCAATGCTGGCCTGGCAGTTTCCAACACAGCTTTTTATACACTTTATATAGATCATGGTAACGGCCCCGAGTATTTTGGACTATATACTTTAGTAGAAGAGGTTGATAATACCGTCATTGATACGCAATTTTCAAGCGATGACGGTAATTTATACAAACCTGAAGAATATGGATCAAGTTTTGCTGAAGGCACATTTAATCAAGATGGTTTTGAGAAGAAAACCAATGAGGATGATGAAGACTGGTCAGACATTCAAGCTGTTTTTACCGCTTTGCATGCCGAGACAAGAACTTCTAATCCTTCAGCATGGAGAGCTGGTTTGGATGCTGTTTTAGACACAGATACCTTTCTTCACTATTTAGCAGTAAATACAGTCATTCAAAACTGGGATACTTACGGCAGAATGGAGCATAATTATTATCTATATAACAACCCTGATAATAACCTTTTGACTTGGATTCCATGGGATAATAACGAAGCCTTGCAAACAGGTAAAATGGGCGGTTCTTTGCCACTTGATTTTTCTGGGATGAATGATTCAGAATGGCCTTTAATAGGATATTTATATGCAGATGAAGTTTATAAAGCAAAATACGACGCTTATGTACAAGAAACTATAGATGGACCTTTTGAAACATCCTATATACAATCGGTGTATGATGCATATGCAGCATTAATTGAACCCTATGCAACTTCAGAAGTTCCTGGCTATTCATTTTTGAATAACCCGGCCGGCTTTAATCAGGCAATAACCTCACTTCATCAGCACGCTGAATGCAGATCGTCAGCAGCTGATCAATATTTAGATTAGATTAGATTTGATATCTTTGTTTGTGTTGCCCACTTCCCCCTAAGCAATGCAGGCAAAGATATTTTTATTCAAAAAAATAAGGTCCTAAATTTTAATAATGAATCGTATAAAAAAACATTACAATTTTACACATTTTGAACCTGTAATAATTATTGTTTTTTGGTTGTTATTATTTGCATCGCCTTTGTTATTTGGGCGCTTCGAAGAGGAGATAGAGTGGAGTCACGTATTTAAGGTTTGGATGAATTATTTGCCCTTACTAGGATTGTTTTTGGTGAACAGATTTATACTCTTGCCAAAATTATTCTTTAAAGGGAAAGGGCTACTGTATGTGATGAGCACCCTTATTGTAATTGTTGGTATTACAGTAGTTATTTATACTTTGGATAATAGAAGACATGACCCTGAATTGCGAGCACGAGATAGAATAGAAAGGCCATTTGAAAAACCCTCGCGCAGGATCCCTGGAGATGATGCACCTCCCCATTCTCCTCCTCCGCCTCCAATGGAATCACAAGGGCTGGCACCAAACCCAATCCCTAAATATGCTAATTTTTTAATATTGGCGGTCCTTTTAGTGGGTTTTGACACGGGTTTGAAAATATCAATGCGTTGGGCAAATCTGGAACAGGAAAAATTCAAACTTCAAAAGGAGAACGTAGAAAATCAAATGGCTTTTTTGAAAAATCAGGTAAGTCCTCACTTTTTTATGAATACGCTTAATAACATTCATGCGTTGATTGATATCGATGCTGATGAGGCAAAAGAATCCATTATCAAACTCTCTAAATTGATGCGTCATCTATTGTACGATTCTGAGGAGAAATTGACACCTATTAAAAAGGAAGTGGAGTTTATTCAAAGTTATATTGAGCTCATGAGACTCCGGTTCACGGATAAAGTCAACATTGAGGTTGACATTCCTGAAGATATTCCCGATAAATCTATTCCACCGCTGTTATTCACTTCGCTACTGGAAAATGCCTTTAAACACGGCATTAGTTATAACCAGATATCTTTTGTTAAAATTGTGATGTCTTTTTCGGAAAACAGATTGAATTTTATCATAGAGAATAGTAATCACCCTAGAGATACAGAAGCCTCATCGGGAATTGGTATTGAAAACACTAAAAAAAGATTAAGCTTATTGTATAAAGACAATTTTGATTTAGAAATTTTAGAAGAAAAGGAAATTTATAAAGTGAATTTAAGCATTCCATTATGATACATTGTATTGCTATTGATGATGAACCTCTGGCTTTAAAGCAAATAGAGAAATACATAGAAAAAACACCATTTTTAGAGCTAAAGGAAAGTTTTGAAAGTGCTTTGGATGCAATTTCTTATATCCATGAGAATAAAATTGACTTAATGTTTGTTGATATTAACATGCCAGATTTAAATGGAATGGATTTTGTTAAATCGCTGAGCAATCTGCCTAAAGTAATTTTCACAACAGCCTATAGCGAATATGCGCTGGAAGGTTTTAGGGTAGATGCAATTGATTACCTGCTAAAACCAATTGGATATAGCGATTTTTTAAAGGCGGCGGAAAAGGCAAAGGAAAGGTTGCAATTAAAAAAAGATAGTCAACCCGAAGTTAAAAGTAATGATAAGTTTCTATTCATAAAATCAGAATATAAGACCCTTCGCCTCGTATTATCTAATATTAAGTATATCGAAAGTATGCGTGAATATGTTCAGATTCACTTGATGAATGAAAAACCTGTCATGGCTTTGATGACGATGAAAAAAATGGAAGAATTTTTGCCAGAAGCTGATTTTATGCGTGTTCACAGGTCTTTTATAGTAAGTCTAGATAAAATAACGGTTGTTGAGCGAAATCGTATTGTTTTTGATGAAAAGAAATACATTCCTGTGAGTGATCAGTACAAATCAAAGTTTCAAAAGTATTTAGACGATAATTTTCTGGTGTAAGAAAATGATGAATTAACACCTGCCTGTATCCTATGACTTCACCAAATGATTTGTGATAAATATTTTCTATTGTTCAGCACGCAAACTTCATTGTATTGACATAAGGTGTTCTTCTTTCGACCACTGCAAATGCTCTTGCCAATAATTTATTTCTAATAATATTTAAGGTGCTCATTTTATTTTTGACTTGATCTATTCTTCGTTTGAAATAAGCCTTCATCTCAGGGTTAGATTGTATGGCAGAAGCAGCACACATGCTAAGGAGAGATTTACCTTCTTTGTTTGCCAGATAACTTACTTTGGTTCTGCCTCTAATACTAGTTCCTGATCGAAAAGGGAATGGTGCTAGCCCACAGTAAGATGCAAACTTTCTCCAAGACTCAAACGTTGTAAACCCTACTGTGTATCCAATCAAAAATCGAGCTGTTACTCCTCCGATACCTTTGACACTTGTTATGAGCTGATACAGATTTAAAAGCTCAGGATCTTCTTCTATAAGCTGATTCATTTCTTGCTCTACAGTAGTTATCTGCTTGTCTAGGGTGAGAATCATTTTCCCTTGTACTTTAAACAACTCTTTATTGTGCCGTTTATTGAGTATTCTGGCTTGTTATTTAAGCGTAGCGATATATCCTGCTCTTTTTGTCACGAGCTTCTTTCTCACAGATATTAGTCTTTTTATTACTGCTTTCTTTCATCTCTATAATGCGATATCCTTTTTGGTTAAAGGTAGAAAATTTATAGATCC
>CBDULU010000088.1:0-7425 GCA_965368155.1 uncultured Flavobacteriaceae bacterium | reverse complement strand
ATTTATTAGAATAGGGACGCATTTGCACAATCGCATCCTGGGCTTTTTTCAACTTGGCAGCAGACACCATTTTCATGGCACTGGTGATCTTCATGGTTGACCCAATGGATGAAATTCTATTACGTATCTCTTTTAAATTTGCCATTCTTTATATAATTATAAATTTGGAATTCGATTTCCTGAATTCAAAACTTTTAATGTTTATTCATATTTCGCAGAAACTTCTTTCGCTACTTTTTCCAAAGTGTCAGTAACTTCATCAGTTAACTTTCCAGCTTTTAATATGTCAAGGATATCTCTGTGTTTTGCATTCAAAAATTCAAGATAATCTTTTTCAAATTCTTTTACTTTTTCAACAGGAACTTTTCTCAACAAGTCCTTAGAACCAGCATAGATGATAGCAATCTGATCTTCTACTGCAAATGGATCATTTTGAGCCTGCTTCAATATCTCAACGTTTCTTTTACCTTTTTCGATTACGCTCAATGTTGCGGCGTCAAGGTCAGAACCAAATTTAGCAAATGCTTCCAGTTCACGATATTGTGCCTGGTCAAGTTTTAAGGTACCTGCTACTTTTTTCATTGATTTGATCTGTGCATTACCACCAACACGTGATACCGAGATACCTACATCAATTGCAGGTCTAACACCAGAATTAAACAAGTCTGAGGTTAGGAATATCTGACCATCTGTAATAGAAATTACGTTGGTTGGGATATATGCCGATACGTCACCAGCCTGCGTTTCAATTATAGGTAGGGCAGTAAGTGAACCACCACCTTTTACTTTTCCTTGTAATGAAGGAGGAACGTCATTCATTTGAGAAGCAATTCCATCATCATTGATCACTTTTGCAGCTCTTTCAAGAAGTCTTGAGTGTAAATAGAATACGTCACCAGGATAAGCCTCACGTCCCGGAGGTCTTCTTAACAACAATGAAACCTCACGGTATGCTACCGCTTGTTTTGAAAGGTCGTCATAAATGATCAGGGCAGGTCTTCCTGTATCTCTGAAGTACTCACCAATGGCAGCCCCGGCAAATGGAGCATAAAATTGCATTGGAGCTACATCTGAAGCGTTAGCCGCAACAATAGTAGTGTAAGCCATGGCACCTTTTTCTTCAAGGTTCTTGGCAATACCAGCCACAGTAGATCCTTTTTGACCTATGGCAACATATATACAATATACTGGCTCACCAGCATCATAAAATTCTTTTTGGTTGATTATGGTATCAATAGCAACGGTTGATTTACCTGTCTGACGGTCACCAATGATCAATTCACGTTGTCCTCTCCCAATTGGAATCATAGCATCAACAGATTTCAAACCTGTTTGCAAAGGTTCAGTTACTGGTTCTCTGAAAATTACTCCAGGAGCTTTTCTTTCTAATGGCATTTCAAAAGTTTCTCCTTCGATAGGTCCTTTACCATCAATTGGTTCACCTAAAGTATTAACAACTCGACCAAGGATTCCTTCACCAACATTGATCGAAGCGATTCTCTTTGTACGTTTAACTGTAGCACCTTCTCTGATCGCAGTAGATTCTCCTAGCAATACTACCCCAACATTGTCTTCTTCCAGGTTAAGAACGATACCTTCAAGTCCGCCTTCAAAAACCACTAGTTCTCCATACTGTACATTCGATAATCCGTAGATTCTGGCGATACCATCACCAATTTGCAATACAGTTCCTATTTCAGTTAAGGTAGCTTTACCTTCAAATCCTGTTAGTTGTTCTTTTAAAATTGCTGAAACTTCAGCTGGTTTTATTGTTGCCATTTTTACTAGTTATTATCTTAATTAGATTTTAGATATATAATGATTGTCTTCAAATTGAGAAAGCAGATTCTTTAGTCTGGATGACACACTGGAGTCATACAGTTTATCTCCAATTCTCAATACGAATCCTCCAATGATCGAAGGGTCAATCACATTGTTCATAGAAATTTCTTTTCCGACAGATTCTTTAATTTTATTAAGAATTTCTGTTTCAAGCTCTTTGGTCAGAGGAACTGCAGAAGTAATTTGAGCTACTTCTATTCCTTTAAGGAAGTCATAAATCACAACATATTCCTTAGCGACTAAATTCAATATAGGCAGCCTTTTGTTTTCGATCAAAAGATCTAAAAGACCCATGGTAATACCATTGACTTTTTTTTCAAAAACTTTAGCTAATACGGCTCGTTTAGGACCAGATTTGATTACCGGGCTTTTCAACATGATTTCCAGATCATGATTCTCCTCAATAGTCGACTGGATCAATATCATGTCATCATTCACCTCCTTGGCAAAGCCTTTTTCCTTTGCCAGGTTCAATACTGCCTTAGCGTATCTTAATGCTGCTCTTGTTCCTTTCATGCTATTATTTTAACCTAGCTTCGTCTAACATTTTTTCAATCATCGCCACCTGTTTGCCTTTGTTAGACAATTCATCTTTCATGATCTTTTCGGCGATTCCAATTGATAACTCAGCTACTTGATTTTTCAATTCAGTGATAGCAGCTAGCTTTTCATTTTCTATGGTTTGTTTTGCTTGTTGAATGATCTTATTTGATTGAGCTTTTGCCTCATCTTTAGCCTCAGTGATCATTTTTTCTTTGATCATTCTGGCATCCTTCAACAAACCATCTCTTTCAGCTCTTGCTTCTTTTAGGATCTTTTCGTTGCTGGATTTGAGATCAACCATTTCTTGACGAGCCTTATCTGCTTCATCCAAGGCATTTTGAATACCTTCCTCTCTACTGTTTAAAGCATCTAAAATAGGCTTCCAAGCATATTTTTTCAGTAATAAAAGCAAAAGGACAAAGAGTAGTATTTGCCAGAAAAAAAGTCCAAATGAAAAATCGTTGATTAATTTCTCCATGTGTATATATTGTAAATATTAATTTTGTTTTTGAAAACAATAGCTATAACCAACCGTTACAGCTATTGTTAAATTTACTAGCCTACAAACAATGCTGCAAAACCAATACCTTCAATTAACGCTGCTGCAATTAGCATCGCTGTTTGAATTTTACCTGTAGCTTCAGGTTGACGAGCAATAGCGTCCATCGCTGAACCACCAATTCTACCGATACCGATACCTACACCGATAACAATTAAACCAGCTCCTACAATAGTTGGAATTTCCATATATATATATAATTAAAAATTAAACATTCAAATTTTAATGATCATCTTCGAGCCCGTGTTCTTCAACGGCAAACCCAAAATACAAAGCCGATAGCAAGGTGAAAATATAAGCCTGTAAGGCTGCTACTAATAATTCAATAATTGAAAGAAAAAATGCCAGAAACAAAGACAATGCTCCACCAATCCAATTTTGAAAAATAAATACCAATGCTATAATACTCATGAGAACCACGTGTCCAGCCATAATATTCGCATACAAACGAATCATTAAGGCAAATGGTTTTATAAAGACTCCTAATAATTCAATGGGAGCCAAAATGAATTTCATCGGAACAGGCACCCCTGGCATCCAGAATATGTGCTTCCAATAGTTTTTATTTCCTGAAAATTGTGTGATAATAAAAGTAAGAACAGCCAAAGCAAAAGTAACTGCAATATTACCAGTAACATTTACTCCCAACGGGGTTAAACCAAAAAGGTTTAAAAACCAAACAAAGAAAAACACTGTCAATAAATACGGCATGTATTTTTTATATTTGGTTTCACCAATATTGGGCCTTGCGATATCGTCCCGAATATATACAATAATAGGTTCGAAAAATCTTCCTGCTCCTTTTGCAATTGGTCCTTTACCAAATGATCTGGCCAAACCAACAAATAAAAGTAGCATCAGGACTCCTGTGATCATGATCATAAAAACACCTTTTGTGATTGAAAAATCTAAAGGTTTTATATTGGTTGGATGTTGATGCTCATCAAGACTCAGTGTTCCCTCAGCATCAGTTCTGTATATTTTATTGTGGTATAATTTGTAGTATTTCCCATTGCTTTCAGCAACAGTTTCTCCATGATGAAACTTAGAAGAAGAAAATAAATGAAAGCCTTCATCAATAAGAATTACAGGAAGAGAAAAACCATAGTGTTTGTTTTTTTCAGTATCACTAAAAAAGATAAAATCGTAGGAATCCTGTATATGATGATTAATACTTTCCTTGATTTCTGTTTTTATATCTTTTTCCTCGTTGCTTCCTTCATGCACTTCATGTTGCGCATTCAGGCTCAAGCTAAAAACTAAAACTGTGACTGTAAGGAATTTTACTAAAAACTTACTTTGCATCTTTGACAAATTATATTGGCTTAAAAAATCGGTGCAAATGTAATATTTTTATTTGGATAGATTATAAATTAAATCTTATTTTTTTAGAAATTCAATGACACCCAAAGTTTCTAAAATAAGACTGATCACATAGGGAACAAAAAAGGCAGCAAATTCAAGCGAGTCAAGCCCTCCATCAAGTTTGTAATAGGGGTAAAAGAAGATAAAAAAGAAGAGAAATTTAACAAAACTTCCACCCATATAAAGGAAGCCTATTTGCTCAGACATTTTATTTTTTAAGAGGAAAAGAGATAGGTAAATAACCAAAGCCAAAGAGCAGTTTACAAGATATGTGGCAATGATGCGGTTATCGAAAAGAGGCAGACCTAATTGATTGAGCACAAAGATATGGATCCCGAAAACTATCGCTAGAACAATGATGAGTGTTAAAGAAAATTTAGAAAATGATTGCATGCTCACTTAATTGTCCAGATTTTTTAATTGTCTTAGCAGGCTGTAAAAGGATAAGACAATTCCTAACAAGGTCAATACGATGGTATAGGTATTGTTTTCCGTATATGTTGCATCAAGCCATTTACCCAAACGAGCAGCCAGATAAATTGTGATCCCCATTTGCAGGCCTATCCCTGAAAGTGCGATGTATTTATTAAGCTGTTTTTTTGGTTTTTTCTCCGTCATTTTTCATTACTTTGACCGAACCTTTCATGGCGCAGGTGGCATTAAATACAGCTCCTGGCTCTACGGATAGTTTACCCATAATCACGTCGCCGCTAATATCAGCTGTACTTTTTAAAGAAAGAATCTGGTCAACAATTAGTTTTCCGGAAAATGAACCCTCAATATCAGCATGTGCGCAATCAATGGTTCCGGAAACAAATCCTTCTTTACCAATAACTACTCTGCCACTGGTTTTAATAGTGCCTTCAATTTTGCCGTCTACTCTAAAATCTCCGTCTGATTTAATATCACCGACGAGCGAAGTATTTTTAGCGATTGTGTTACGTTCTCCAACCGGACTCGGATTTTCTTTTTTTTCGTTGAACATAATAATATAGTTTTAGTTTTGTTGCGATTCTTCTTTTAATCCTGATAATTTTTCAAGCGCCTCTTCAGCATGATCACTTTCTTCAGTATTGGGGTAGTTTACAATAATTGTATTCAATTTCTCCCTAAATAGCTCCTCTCCAACTGTTTTATACAGGAGATAAGCTTTTAATAACTCAAATTTTGCTTCAATTTCAAAGCCTTTAAAGCGTTCAAGCCCTTCATTAACTGTTCTAAGAGAGTATTCGAAATCTTCTTCTTCATAGCAAACGAAGGCAGTTTTATACATATACTCCGGACTATTGTCATCGTTACTTCTCTCTAAAACGTTTTTAGGGTTTTGGATCATTTCGGCATAACGAGAGTCCGAGTAATTAGTAACGATATCTTCACGGTATTTATTGCTTTTTTCTATGTTAAAAAATTCATAGGTTTTATATAAATGATATTTAGCGGGTAAAATCAAATTTTCTTTAGGTTCGTTTTCGAGGAATTTTTCAAAATCCACTGCCGCAATCTCGTATTCCCGGAATTGTTCTTTATAGATGAGCCCGAGGTTGTAATATGCATCGTTTCGCGCATATTTTATACTGTCAATAGCTTGTTGGCTTTTGGGGATCTGTTCTTTGTAAAACGCCGCATTAAAGAGCATGCTGGTGTCTAGCTCGACCCTTGTCTCTTCAATAACAACATCAGAATTCAAACCAACATTTTGAGCGACCAACCAAAAATCACCAGGAGATCTGTTTCCATATTTATTCTTAAACTGTTGTTTTCCGATTCCAACAACCTGAGGATTGTAAAAATAGAAGGTGCCTCCGTCAGCATTGTTGTTGGCAATGGCCAGATCGCCCATTCCCCCGGTAGTAGTAGTTTGTTCCTTTAAAAGCTGCTCAGCTTCATATTTCAACTTGATTTGTTCTATATACCCCTTGAAATAGATGTCTTTTTCTTCTTCCGACATGTTGACCAGCGTAAGAATACTATCACTTTTTCTGGCAATGTTCTCATAATAAATAACGTCGTTAAGACTTTCTCTTTTTCGGATAATTTTTCTTATTCGCTTGGTGTTTTGGTCAATAGGAATTTGTAAAACACTATCATAGTAGGCTCCGGCCATTTCGAAGCTGGTCTTGTCGAAATAGAAATCACCAAGACTTTCATATGAAAGACTTTTTTGGTAAGGCTTCGAAGTATTGTGAATTACTGATAACTCAAATAATCCGCGGGCTTGGTCGAAACTTTCATTTTTTAAGGAAATCAATCCGGCCTGATAGTATAATTCATCTAAATATTCTCTGTTATCCCTATTTTTAATAAGGTCCTGCAGCGTATATACGATGATGCTTGTGCTATCTGCCTCAGAATAATTTTTAGCCCTTTCAATGGCAGCGTGTACCTGATATTTTCGAGGTATTTTTTTCATATAGCCCAGCGATTCAAAAACCATATTTGAGGAGTCAATTTTTTCCTGTTCTCTGTAAATTTGCCCAAGTATAAAGAGGTTTCTGGGGCCCTGGTTGAGATCAGTTAAATAATAAGTTGCCTTTTTCAAATGATCAATAACCAAATGAGTGCTGTCCAATTGAGTATAAGCCATGGCCATGGCAGTATGGGCTTTTTCGAATTCCTCATCGGTTACATCTATACTACGTAATACAGATCTCAGGGTTTCAATGGCCAGTTTTTCATTTTGTAGCCTGACATGAGCCTTTGCTTTCCAAATTTTGGTTTCTCTGTATAAATTAGCATTGGGATAATTCTCAATTCCAAATGTAAAGGCCTCTAATGCTGGGATAAACCTTTGTAAATAATATCTTGACTTGCCTAATAAAAGGTAGGCCTCATCGATCTGATTGTTCTTTTCAAAACCATCAATCACCATCGAATGTTTTTGAATAGATTTTACGGCTTTTTCTTCAGCTTTATCAAAACCTTGAGCTTCAGTGTCATTTTGGACAGTTTGACCAGGAAAAGGAATAATTTCCTCCTCTATTTTTAAAGGTTCAATAGGAAGTCTTTCCCAAAAATTATCTTCATAAGAATTATCTAGCTCTGTTTTGGCTTCTTCGAAGGCTATCTTTCCATTAAAAAGTACGTTGTATACAGCTTATTGTTTCTCCCACTTTTTA
>CBDULU010000087.1:0-7475 GCA_965368155.1 uncultured Flavobacteriaceae bacterium | reverse complement strand
AGTCATTATCACTTCCAAGCCATTCTCTATTGAGTTTTGGCCTTATACTAAAGGAAAGACCCTTGGTTGGATAATACACATAATCTCGGTTGTCAAAAGATACATTCAACCCGATACTAGAAACAAAGTTATCTGTGATACCATTTTCTTCAAAAAACTCCTTGGCAAATTCATTCTGCTCATCTGAGCCCTGATCAAATTTATAAGACGTCTTGGTTCCCAGATACAGTAGTCCAAGGTAAAAATCACCAATGATTTTCCTGCTGTATTCCATGGTAATAAAACTTCTCAATTCAGAATATACCAAACGAATATCTTCACCTCCCTCCTGTTCATAAACAAAATCCATATTCGTTCTTACCGGACCTCCCATAATCGTTGCACGATTCTTATCTTCATCCCAAAACAATCTGGCCGAAGGTAAAAAAACATAACTTTTATTGGTTGAGTATAGACCTATTACCGTTGCTATAGATGGTGGAGATATGGCATCTTCAGGGTTAAATTTAAAAAAATACATAGGCATCACCCCGAAGCCTGTTTTAAAAGCCGGGTTGTTGATGACCAGAGGCAAGATCAAAAATGTTTTGGACGAGGCGTCAAATGCGGTATCAAGAACTTTCTCTTGATTGTACCCCACAAAACTTAATAACATGAAAGTCCATAGACAAATGTTATGAAAACTTAGTCTCATTATGCCACAATAAAAAAACAAAATTGACTAACCTATAAATCCAGCTCCCTTATGATTACCATCACAATAAGGCTTGTTTTGTGACGCTCCACAACGGCAAAAGGCTGCCATTTTTTCTTTGGTCTCGACTGTACCATCATGAGACTTCACTTCTATAGTCCCTTTCACTAATAAAGGTCCATTTTTCATTAATTCTACTTCGGTTTTCATATTTTTATTTTGATTTGATGTTTCATTTTTTAGGTAACTCAATGCTCCAGAAGGGCATTTGTTAATTTGAGCCATTAATTCTTCAACAGACGCATTCTCAGGTTGGATCCAAGGCTTTGAATTTGGATCATATACACCAGGTAATTCTTTAACGCAAACAGCGGCATGGATACACTTTTTCGGTTCCCACAAAATAGTGAGCTCATCTTTACTATATTTCTTCACGACATTTTTTGCTTCCATTCTTACTAATTATTTTCTCTGGTTATACTTGATTCTACTTTTCACTGGGTTATTCTCAAAGATAACCAATAACAAACACATTATCCTTCAAGATTTATGCTGCAGGTACAAAAACCAAAAAAGCATTGAAAGAATGATTTCAAAACCATTATTTTTGAAAATCTTAGGAATCAAATTTGCAATAAGGATCAATGCCAAGAATAATAATCATATTCACTTTTATTTTCTTTTATACTGGCCTCAGTGCCCAAGAAAGAGAAACGGAGGATGCATCAGTTAACAGTCAGATGTGGCTGGATTTTAATGGAAAATATAACCTTGATGATACCAGGAATATTAGCGGTTTTATGGGGTACAGAACCATATCACCACGGATTTTTGATAAGTATATGGTTGTTCCAACCTATAACATTATCCACACCAAGGCGGCTAAATTCATGAAACGGGAAAAACCAATAATCTCATCTTTTCATTTAGGAACAGGTTTGTATTACACTAATAATATTAACGAGCCAGACAATTTTGAATTCAGACTGATGCAAGGCTTAAAATTCTTTTTGCCCTCAATTGATATGATCCCACTAAAAAACTATATAAGATTTGAGGAAAGGTTCCAAAAAACATTTGACGGCACTTCCTGGAACGCCTCTTTTCGTTTCAGGTATAGAATATCTACAGCGATAGAATGGAAAAATCACTTGCTATCATTTAATAAAGGATTGTATATTCCATTAAGTATTGAATTCTTTTTTAATTTAAAAAAAGCAGACAGGTATAATGATGTGATTCGTATTTCCCCAGGATTGGGTTATAAATTCAACGATGAATGGAAGACCGAATTTTATGTTTCTTACCACTATAGCAACAATACTTCTCAAGATGACAATTCAACAAATGATTTTGTATTCAGACTCAGAATCTATAAAAGCTCTCTTAAAAAGACCAGACCTAAGATCAATACGAAAGAAGAAGATATCAAAGAATTAATAGAATAAGTAAGACTTCCCACCCAATTAAATTAAAGCATTAATTAAGCTGGATTCTGCATTTGCAGTTCTTGAATGATCTTATTCGATTCTTGAATATTACCCAATTCTTTTAAGATCAAAGCGTACAAATATTTTATTTCCTGATTATCAGGCTCTGTTCTAAGCGCTTTTTTGATCTGAATTTCAGCTTTTTGGAATTCCTTGATCTGATAATAATAAGTCGCTAGGTTATACATGGACCTGCTATCCTGCGGATCCAAATCAATAGCCATTTTGAGATCTTCTTCAGCAATATCATTATTTCCCAATTCAAAATTAAGCAAGGCCCGTAAATAATATGGCCGCCCTGCATCTGGCTGTTTATCCATCCAAATATTCAATGTTTCCAGGGCTTTGTCTGTTTGCTGACCTATACTGTAAGCAGTAGCCAGATTCGTATAGACGGGAAACAATAAACTGTCCATTTTTAATGCCATTTCATAGTGTTTTATGGCGGTAACAATGTCATTATTTTGCATAAAATAATCACCTAACTGTAGACGTCCCGTTGAAAAATCTGCATTGCTAAAAAGCATTTCCTCTAATTCTTCCTTGGCCTTATACAAACTCAATTTATCGGCCTCGTTCCAATCATCACCTTCAAAGCCAATCACTAACTGGGCACTTCCAATTCTTACAAGTTTTGTTGAATCTGTCATATGTTTCTGAGCGATAGAGATTCTATCCCGGGGACTCATGCTTCTAAATTGCATCAGGGCATTATATCTAACCACAGCTGATGAATCATTTAACGCCGTCAATAAAGACTTTAATTGCTCATCATTTGTGTAGCTCAGATTACTGATTACTGTTGATCTGGCTATGGCCGGATAATTTAAATCATTGATAAAAGTATCCAATTTCTTTCTCTCCGAAGCATTGAGCTCTGACTGATTACTTATCAATAAATAATCTGAAAAATGGGGTGCTCTTTCTTTCCCATACCAATTAACTACCCACTGGGCGGCCCATTCTTCTGATTTATCTTTATGACATTCGCTACAAGCGTTTGGCGTTCCGTATTCGACACTTTGATCGGGCCTTGGTATTCTAAAACTATGGTCTCGCCTGAAATCATTACCCATATAATACCTTCCCGTCATATGACAATTGATACACTGAGATGCTTCAGTATCAGCCTTGTGAAAATGATGACTGGGTGCGTCGTAGGTCGCTGGGACGTGGCATTGTAAACAAAGCTTATTCCCTGTCATTTTAAGTTCATTCGAATGCACATTATGACAGTCTCCACATTTAATACCTTGGGCATGCATCTTACTTTGAAGAAAAGAACCATACACATAATCTTCTTCCAAGATCTGACCATCTAAATGATAAAAATCGGCTGAGATATTTTGAACCATATACTGATCCTCAAAATTGGCTCCAGGAATCAGATCTTTGGTCAATTTTACCCTTCTGGCATGACAAGGTGCACACATATTCATTTGAGTCTGTTGATCACTACCCAAAATAACCTGCATATTCTTATCGGTTTGATCAGTATTGGCCCATTTAACATGCTTCTCCCCTGGACCATGACAACTTTCACAACTCACGTTAATAGAAGAATAGGTTGTATGAAAAGAATCCTTTTCTACAAAATAATCCTTTTTTAAATTTGTGGAATGGCATTCTGCACACATGGTATTCCAATTCTGAGCGCCCCTGCTCCAATGCAACCAATCAGTGATGACTATTTCATCTCCGGCATATTGATGGAACCATTTCTGATCAATAGTATCCCATGTTACCCGTAATACCTGTTTCTTTCCATCTTTAAAATCTACGATATACTGTTGCAAAGGAGTAAGACCAAAAACATAAGTTATCTTATACTCATTCTCTGATCCATCAAGTTCAGTTGTTTTAACAAAAAAATCGGATTCTTTCTTATAAAAGAAATAGGCTACACCATCCAAACTTACATTCACATCATTAAAGTCTCCCAGTACCGTATTTTCGGTAACCAATTGCATGGCCTTGTCATGATGAGAACCCTGCCAATCTTGCGTCGCTTCTTGATGACATGCCGTACAACTTTGATCGCCTAAATAGCCTCCGGTTTGCACCGCAGTAAGTGATTCAATTTGATTGTATTCTTTTTTATCGTTTGAATTATCACAGCTGATAAGAAATAAACACAAGAGGAAAATGGGGAGAATGAATTCTTTCATATAATTGATAAATAGAATGCTAAAATAGGTGATTCATAAAAAAAGACCTACTATAAATAGAACATAAAACCAAAACTAATCCTCATGGCATCTCTTGCTTTACTGTCTTCAATAAAACCATTATTAACTATGCCATTAAAGTTAATATCCTTGACCCCATAGTCGAGTTCCAGTCCGATGGTCATCCTTGGGAATGGTTCATACATCAGATTAATAATTCCATAATAATGAAAATTGTTAAAATCACCTTGAACAATGGTTTCTTCCATATCCTCATCACCCTTTAAAACAAACTCCTTAACATCTGTGAAATCATATTTTGTGCTTCCAAAAACTATATTACTGTGAAATCTGGGAGTAAAAAAATACTCATATGAGATCCAGCCACCATAGGCCGGTGTCGATTCAAAATGATCATTATTATTCGTATATCCGTCATATCCCAATCCTGAGATACTGGTCATATAGGCTGTAATACCCTTACCTCCTACTAACTGAAATTGCAAATTATTCTTTCTTTCAGTTGCATATATTCCGGAAAAGGCCAGTCCATAACCCAAAAAGTTATCGGTTTGATCATTAAGCTTATACCTTACATTTCTCAAAATAGAAGACAATCGAATATGCCCCCAGTCATATCTTTTTTTTACAGCAAAAGTAAGATCGGGAGTGACCTGATAGGCCTCCTCTATTTCAAGATCTATTTCCTGAAATGAAATATAGTTAGTTATAGGTGCTTCTATACTTATTTCGTAAATCCAGCTTTCTTGCTTAAAAGTGTTGCTGTATTTAATATGAGGCGTTCTAAGCCAAATCCCGGAGGGTGGTCCTTCCCACTCCATAATATTCGGCCATATGGCTTCATCTCCAAAATTATTCCAGTTTTGACCAATCTGCCAATGCCTGGACTCTACAAAAGCTTTTCTTAAG
Source organism: uncultured Flavobacteriaceae bacterium (assembly GCA_965368155.1). Taxonomy (GTDB): domain Bacteria; phylum Bacteroidota; class Bacteroidia; order Flavobacteriales; family Flavobacteriaceae; genus Lutimonas. Next base: position 2,193 of record CBDULU010000087.1, on the reverse strand, counting down.
CGCATGCGCCCATTTCCTCCCCAAAAATCAAACTCAACCAAAGAATAGACCACATCCCCTCCTTTTTCAACGTAAGCTGCTTCCAATTTGATTTGGGTCTGATATAGATCCATATTAAAACTTTGGGAATCGTCAGTACCAAAAACATCAATCATACCTACATTAAAGGTTTCACTCTCCTGCAGTCCGCCAAATACATCATAGTAACCGTTTAGTTTGAGATTCGCACCTACACTCCCTTTAAGTTTTGGGAGTCCGTTTATTGAATCTTTGGAGCTTACAGTTAAATATCGATCCTGACTTAGCAGTAAACCAGGCAAAAATAACAAACAGCATATGAGAAAAAAGTTTTTTACCACCATTATGAGTTAGATCACGATCTAAAGTAATAAAAAAGGGCCACTTTTATGAAGTTTCTCAGTTTATTCTATACCACCAACAGGATAATGCGGCAGGTCTTTATCTTTCTTTTTACGTAAGTCAGGAGACAAATAAAAGAACAATCTGATGGTGTGGTTCAAATCATACTGATAACCGCTGTACTTTTGCTGCAATACTGGCATATAACCAAAATCAAAGATCCAATCTTTATTCAGCCTGTGATTGATCCCTATAAAGAACCTGTTTTGGTCAAAAGTATTGTAGATGATCTCGTTTCCGAAATGAAAAAGAGCTTCGTCTGCAAGCACTAATCGTGGTTTCTTTTCATCCTCAAAAATCCGCAGGGATACTGAAAACAAAAACCTGACCCTGTTAGAAAACCTAACTCGATTTACGCTTCCATCAGGATTGAGTACCTCATGCCATCGTTGCTCATTTCTAATTCTTTGTAAAAACTTGGCGCGTCCATTAATACTGCGCCAAAGTATTTGTTGGTATATCCTCTTTTCTAAGGCATAGTTAGAACCACCATCTTGTGCCTCTTGCGCCAACCATAATGCTCCCAACCCACCGGCTGCAGATACCTTATCGTTAAACCAATAAACCCCTCCAGCCCTTAAAAAATAAAAATTTGGATCTTTTATAAAATCATCACGTCTGATATGAAAATCACCCATGGCTCCCCAGTGGTCACTAAAACGCCAGGTTGAGTTGATACTTGTCCAAAACTGCACTTGATTATTGATCTCTTTTTCTGTTTGAGATTTTACTGACAACCAAGTAGTTAGGAAAATTATTATTAAAATTAGTCTCTTCATAAGGAGCGCAAAAATACAAAATTGATATAGATTCAGAGGTGATCAAGAGATGAATCTAAGAAAACGGTTTCGCAAAAAATTACACAAAAAAAAGGCCTAAGTGAATTCACTTAAGCCTTGATATTTAAAATTAATTAAATCTATTTTTTCAATTGTTTCAAAACTGCGTCAGCATATTTTGGCGCAACCTTTGAAACTGATTTAGGATCTGTAACATCGATCGCAATCACACCCTGTAATTGTTTACCTGGCTCCATATCCAAATTGTAAATAACAGTCTCTAAACTATAGGTCTCTGATGTATAAGTTCTTGTTTCAGAAGGAACATAAGATCCTCCGTATCCATAACCATAAGGAGAATATACACGTCCGTAGTAACCTCCAAATCCACCATAATAACCACCATAATAAGATGGGTAATAACCACCTGAAGTGTATCCACCTGTTTCAGATGTTACAATCTCTTTACTCATATCTTTTAATACGGTTAGAACCACTCCTTTGAATCCTTCATTTTTAATGATTTGTACTCTTTGAGCAATTTGTTCTTCAGTAAGTTCCTGATTTTGCTTCATCGATGGGAATTTTTTATAACTCTCCATCGCATCAAGACCGCCAGCTCTTAATCTTTCAGCTATTTCCTGTTCAAACCTTTGTCTACCAACCATATCATCAGATCTGGCAATGACTAGAATTTTTTCATTTGCTAAGTCACCAATGTCATCACCTTTCCATGAGTCCACAACTTTAATACCAGAGCAGCTTCCAAAAATCAATGCTAGAGTCAATAGCATTATAAATTGTTTAAATCTTTTCATACTTGTTTTATGTTAAATGAAATTATATAATATGCTTACAAATATAGAATATTTTCTATTGATAGTATTTGTTATGTTAAAAATTAACAGAGGGTTGTTTTTAAGTAAACTCACACAACTGCATAAAAAAAGCTCTGCAAAATTTGCAAAGCTTTTTTGTCGGGGTGGCAGGATTC
>CBDULU010000086.1:0-7509 GCA_965368155.1 uncultured Flavobacteriaceae bacterium | reverse complement strand
GTGATGACAAATATACATTATTATTTGACCCATCCAACACAAACAAAGATTTTTTCCCTTCAAGCTCAAGGGCTTTCAAAATATTTGTGAATTCTTTTGTCTTTGGAGCTTCAAAATCGAACTTTTCAATCACAAGGATATTATCCTCTTTAGCCTTAATTGACAAGGCTGATTGACGTGCTAATTTTTTCAATCCTTTATTCAATTTGAAAGAATAATTTCTTGGTCGTGGACCAAAAGCTCTACCTCCACCTCTAAACAATGGTGATTTAATACTACCTGCTCTCGCAGTACCAGTACCCTTTTGCTTTTTGATCTTACGAGTACTTCCAGTAATATCAGCTCTTTCCTTAGATTTATGAGTCCCTTGACGCTTATTCGCTAAATGTTGTTTTACATCTAAATAAATCGCGTGGTCATTTGGCTCAATACCAAAAACTGCCTCCGAAAGCTCAACATTTCTTCCGGTCTTTTTCCCGTTGATATCTATAACAGCTACTTTCATTATTTCTGAATAATTACATATGAATTTTTATGACCAGGAACCGCACCTTTTACTACAATCAGGTTTTTATCCTTTACCACTTTTAAAACTCTAAGGTTTTGAACTTTCACTTTTTCACCACCCATTCTTCCGGCCATTCTCATGCCCTTAAAGATTCTGGCAGGATAAGATGCAGCACCTACAGAACCAGGAGCTCTGTTCATACTTTGCTGACCGTGTGTTCTTTCTGAACCTGCAAAACCATGACGTTTAACAACTCCCTGAAAACCTTTTCCTTTAGATGTACCTGATACATCTACAAATTCTCCTTCTTCAAAGTGATCTACTGAAATTTCATCACCTAATTTAAAATCTTGCTCAAATCCTTGGAATTCAACGACACGTCTTTTAGCAGTTGTACCAGCCTTTTTAAAATGACCGTTAAGCGCCTTATTAGACTGCTTTTCTGCTTTGTCATCGAAACCAAGTTGCAAGGCTTCGTACCCGTCAACCTCTTTGGTTCTGACTTGGGTAACTACACAAGGACCAGCTTGAATCACGGTACATGGAATATTCTTTCCATTCTCGTCATAAATACTGGTCATTCCAATTTTTTTTCCTATTAACCCAGACATTTTCTATTATTTAATTATTATTCTCTTATTTTCAAAAAAACAGGGTCAAAATATCTTCAACCCTGAATCTATTTTTTCCGTTTTTCCCTCGTCAATCGCTCAGGACATGTAACTGAAAATTCCTTTTCAGCTTTGGATCATTCTGATCCTTAAGATCAAACTTTGATCTCTACCTCTACACCACTGGGTAACTCTAACTTCATTAAAGCATCAATAGTTTTCGAAGAAGAACTGTAGATATCTAAAATTCTTTTGAACGAACTCAATTGAAATTGCTCTCTTGATTTCTTATTTACGTGTGGTGAACGCAATACTGTACAGATCTTTTTATGTGTTGGTAAAGGAATTGGTCCGTTTACAACTGCACCTGTATTCTTTACCGTTTTTACAATCTTCTCAGCAGATTTATCTACTAAATTGTGATCGTAAGACTTTAATTTTATTCTTATTTTCTGACTCATTTTTTCTCGTTTAAGTAGATTAACCTTGTGCTTTTTTGATTACTTCTTCTGAAACATTCGAAGGCGTTTTCTCATAGTGAGAGAATTCCATTGTTGAAGTAGCTCTACCAGATGATAGTGTTCTCAATGTTGTTACATAACCGAACATCTCTGATAAAGGAACATGTGCCTTTACCACTTTTGCTCCAGCTCTGTCATCCATCGCATTCACCTGACCTCTTCTTCTGTTCAAATCACCAACAATATCACCCATGTTCTCTTCAGGAGTAACAACTTCCAATTTCATGATCGGTTCAAGGATAACTGCTCCAGCTGCTTTCGCTGCTGACTTATATCCCATTTTCGCGGCCAATTCAAAAGAAAGTGCATCAGAATCCACAGGGTGGAAAGATCCATCCTTTAATGTGATCTTCATGGTATCCATTTCATAACCAGCCAAAGGACCATTTTTCATCGCCATTTCAAATCCTTTCTGAACAGAAGGAACATATTCCTTAGGAATATTTCCACCTTTGATGACATTGGTGAACTGTAATCCAGTTCCTTCAAAATCTTCATCAGCAGGTCCCATTTCAAAAATGATATCCGCAAATTTACCACGACCACCAGATTGCTTTTTGTAAACCTCTCTATGAGATGCAGTCTTCGTAATCGCTTCTTTATATTCTACTTGAGGCTCACCTTCATTCACTTCAACTTTAAATTCACGCTTTAAACGATCGATCAAAATCTCAAGGTGTAATTCACCCATACCTGAAATGATGGTTTGGCCAGATGCTTCATCTGTTCTTACCTGGAAGGTAGGATCTTCTTCAGACAACTTGGCTAGTCCCATTCCTAATTTATCCACATCAGCCTTAGTTTTTGGCTCTACTGCTACACCAATCACAGGATCAGGAAAGTCCATACTTTCCAATACGATCGGCGAATCCAATGCTGACATCGTATCTCCGGTTTTGATATCCTTAAATCCTACAGCAGCACCAATATCACCAGCTTCAATGTAATCAACAGAATTCTGCTTATTGGAGTGCATCTGATAGATACGTGAAATCCTTTCTTTTTTACCTGATCGGTTATTCAAGATATACGACCCTGCATCCAAACGACCTGAATAGGTTCTGAAAAATGCCAATCGACCTACGAACGGGTCCGTAGCAATCTTAAATGCCAATGCTGCAAAAGGTTCTTTTACAGAAGGCTTTCTTGCAACTTCTAGTTCAGTATCAGGATTGATACCAATGATCGCTTCTTTATCTAATGGTGAAGGTAAATATCTACATACGCCATCCAATAAAAACTGAACACCTTTATTTTTAAAAGCAGAACCACAAATCATAGGAATGATCGCCATATCCATAACGGCTGCTCTCAATGCATTGTGCACTTCTTCCTCTGTGATCGAATCTTCATCTTCCATGAATTTCTCCAATAGATTCTCGTCATATGACGCCACTTCCTCGATCAATAATGCTCTGTACTGAGCTGCTTCTTCCTTCAATTCTTCAGGAATCTCAATAACCTCAAATGTAGAACCAAATGATTCTTCATTCCAAGTAATTGCCCTGTTCTTAACAAGGTCAACAATTCCTTTAAAATCTCCTTCTTCTCCAATTGGCAAAACAATAGGAACCGCATTGGAACCTAACATTTCTTTTACCTGAGTACATACTTTTAAAAAGTCTGACCCCTGTCTGTCCATTTTGTTTACAAAGCCAATTCTAGGTACTTTATAGTTATCAGCCAATCTCCAGTTAGTTTCTGATTGAGGCTCAACACCATCAACAGCGCTAAAAAGAAAAACCAACCCATCAAGAACACTTAACGAACGGTTTACTTCAACTGTAAAATCAACGTGACCAGGAGTGTCAATAATATTAAAGTGATAGCCCTCTGCATTTGGAGCAGGAACTCCATTTTCAGTTGGAAACTGCCAGGTACAAGTTGTTGCAGCAGAAGTAATGGTAATACCTCTTTCCTGCTCTTGCTCCATCCAGTCCATAGTTGCAGCACCATCGTGTACTTCACCTATCTTATGAGAAACTCCAGTGTAATATAGAATTCTTTCAGTAGTAGTGGTTTTACCCGCATCAATATGCGCAGCAATACCAATATTTCTAGTTAATCTTAAATCTCTTGCCATTCTATATTCTTATTAAAATCTGAAATGAGAGAATGCTTTATTCGCATCCGCCATCTTGTGTACATCCATTCTCTTTTTTACTGCAGCTCCTTCTTCCTTCACTGCTGCAAGCACCTCACCGGCAAGTCTTTGAGACATACTTTTTTCATTTCTTTTTCTGGCATATAGAATCATCCATTTGATCGCCATAGAAATTTTTCTATCTGCTCTAATTGGCATTGGGATCTGAAAGGTAGCACCACCAACTCTTCGGCTTCTTACCTCTACGTGTGGCATTACATTTGATAAAGCCTCTTTCCACAATTCAACAGCAGTCTTTTCTTCATCCTGCTTTTTCTCTTCAACTATCTCCATTGCATCATAAAAAACTTTAAATGCAATTGATTTTTTGCCATCCAACATCAAGTTGTTTACAAATCTTGTAACCATCTGATCGTTAAACTTCGGGTCCGGTAAAAGGATCCTCTTTTTTGAAACTCTTTTTCTCATTGTTCCTTACATTAAAGCTTATAAATTATTTCTTTGGACGTTTGGTTCCGTATTTAGAACGACGCTGAGTCCTTCCTTCTACTCCTGCTGTGTCCAAAGCACCACGAACAATGTGATATTTAACACCCGGTAAATCTTTTACTCTTCCACCTCTAACCAATACTATCGAGTGTTCTTGTAAATTATGTCCTTCTCCTGGAATGTATGCATTCACTTCATTACCGTTAGTTAACCTTACCCTAGCAACTTTTCTCATTGCTGAATTTGGTTTTTTAGGTGTAGTAGTGTAAACACGCGTACAAACTCCACGACGTTGGGGACATGAATTCAAAGCAGCCGATTTATTCTTCTTGGTTGTTTTGGTCCTTCCTTTTCGTACTAATTGTTGAATAGTTGGCATTCTATCTTTATAAAATTTTAATTTTCGTTCTCTCTCTTTTTAAGAGTTTGCAAATGTATGACATTTTTCTCGTTATTCAAACTATAAATTATTGATTTTTTTAGCTTTATGTACACAATCAAAAATGAACCCTGAGTCAACAAGACGCTGCAGCACAGTAAAACCAGCAAGTTGTTTCGTCTGCTTCGAAGTTATGTTGATAAACGCAACAAATTCGCAAGTCCAAACATTGACAAATAACTTATTTGTAAATCGCTGAAATTGATAGATATTTACGCCAAAATAATGTGCCTTTTGAAAATTAATATTACACCATATATATATATACTTATTTTCCTTGTCGGATTTCAAGGTGCACAGGCACAAGATCAAACACTTCAAATCAAATTAAATTCAACCGAAAACCAAGATCTTCTTTCATTAGAAAAATCCATGAAGATCGCGGCAGAAAAAGATACGCTCGACCAAGAGGTCAACTCTTTTGTAAAAAAAATAGAATTGATGGGTTACCTCAGCTCCCGTCTTGATAGCTTGGTGAACAAAGATTCCTTATGGATTGCTTATATCGATCCCGGCAGCCGGGTGAACTATATCAATATTCATTACCATCAAATTCCTGAAACGATCTTATCACAAAAAGAACTAAAACCGTATTCCGAAGAGTTGACCGACAAAACGATCCGAATTCCATTTTCTGAACTGAGTGAGTTTATGCAATCATTGGTCGATTTGTTTGAAGCCAAAGGCAATTCATTTGTTCAATTTTCTCTCGATGATATAGAATTGACTGACAATGAAGCCAGTGCGACCCTGAATATGCATATGAATAGACAACGCCATGTTGACAAAGTAGTCATTAAAGGGTATGAGAACTTTCCCAAAAACTATCTTGATCATGAGCTCAACCTTAAAATAGGATCTGTTTTTAATAAAGAAAAGATCGAGAGCGTATCCAGATCGGTCAACAACTTATCATTTGCTGAAGAAGTGAAACCCCCTGAAATATTATTCACTAATGACTCCACGATCATATATCTGTATCTAAAGAAAAAAAAATCAAATCAATTTGATGGTATCATTGGTTTCGCTTCAAAGGAAAATGATGATGGTCTCGAATTTAATGGTTATCTGGATTTAGCCATCAACAATATTTTTAACAGCGGAGAAACCATTGCGCTGTTCTGGAAGAACAATGGCAACAACAGGCAGCGATTTTATCTTGAAACAGAAATACCATACCTTTTCAACTTACCCCTTACTCCAAAAGTAAACTTTGAATTGTATCGACAGGATTCTACCTTTAGCAATACCAGAGCGCAAATCAGTTTGTTATACAATATGATAGGAAAGGGCCAAATTGCCGCCCAACTGAATACTGAAAACTCAAATGATCTCACCAATGGTAATTCTATGGGTATATCTTCTTATTCAAACATATTCTATGGCATATCCTATGTTTTTAAAAAATTATCTACTGACCCACTGTTTCCGGTAACGTTTAATGCAGAACTAAGCGCTCTTGCAGGAAGCAGAAAAAATGAAGGGAAAAACACCTCACAATCAAAATTCCTTTTGCTCACGCATTATCTTTATGCGATCAACAACAAAAACTACCTGTTTATTCAAAATTCAAGTGGGCTTTTAAATTCAGATGACTATTTTGAAAATGAATTGTTCAGATTTGGAGGTATCTATAATTTACGAGGTGTTAATGAAGAAAGTATTTTTGCTTCAGCCTATACTGTGTTTAATCTTGAATACAGATTCAAACCGAACATATCCAGTTACTTCTATACCATCACTGATTTTTCCTATTCTGAAAACAATTTAACTCAGACAAACACCAATGTGATCAGCTTTGGTCTTGGTTATGCCTTTCAAACAAAAGCGGGCATTTTAAACCTGAGCTACGCCTTAGGAAAATTCGATCAAGAACCTGTTTCATTTGACAACTCGAAGATTCATATCAAAATTGTGAGTAAATTTTAAATGAACGCAACCTATATCCTTTTTAACATCTATTGGTTAGAAATGCCTTTCTTCTTAACAAAGCATTAACCTTTTTTTTAAATTTTTATGTTAAAAACTTGGTATATTAACTTTTTATTAAGATTTTTGGCTCAAATTAATTCAAATAATTTATATAATGAAAACAAAGTTAAGTGGAATTTTGACGCTTTTACTAGCGTTTGTAGTGCAAATAACTTTTGCACAAGAAAGAACTATCACGGGTACCGTGTCGGATGAATCCGGCCCATTGCCAGGTGTTAGTGTTTTGATTGAAGGTACCACTTCTGGTACTGAGACTGATTTTGACGGTAATTATGCTATCGAAGCTAAAAGTGGGGATGTACTTCGCTACAGTTTTGTGGGTATGACTACTGTGACAAAAACAGTTGGAGCGGATAGTTCAATCAATGTTACTATGGTTTCTGAAGCGAATACGCTTGACGAAGTCGTTTTGACAGCTTTTGGACTTGAGGTGAAAAAAGATGATGACCTTTCATCTTCTACAGCAGTTGAACCAGACGTGATTACAAGATCAGGTGAATCTGGTTTGATTCAAGGTTTAGCAGGTAAAACTTCTGGTTTGAAAATTACAAGAAGTTCTGGTGATCCTGGAGCTGGGGCTTACATCCAGATTAGAGGGCAAAACACAATTACCGGTTCATCTTCTCCATTGATTGTAGTTGATGGGGTTCCTGTATCCAACACCAATGTTGGTGGCGGTACTGATGGTGTAACGCAACAATCTCGTTTAAATGACTACAACCCTGAAGACATTGCGAAGGTAACTGTTCTTAAAGGTGCGGCTGCTGCGGCTGTTTGGGGAACTGGTGCTGCCAACGGGGCGATCATCATTCAAACAAAAAAAGGTGTTAAAGGTAAAATGTCTG
>CBDULU010000085.1:0-7516 GCA_965368155.1 uncultured Flavobacteriaceae bacterium | reverse complement strand
AGAAGATTGGCCTACATTTAATGGAGCCAAAGTTGAACCCAATGTTTTTGAGTTGACCCTTTCTGAAGAAATGCCTATCCTGAACATTAATATTTCAGGTGATTATCCCGTTGAAAAACTTAAAAAATATGCAGAATATCTGGAAGACGAAATTGAAAGTCTTCAGGAGATCAAGCAAGCAGATATTCGGGGCGCACAGGAAAAAGAAGTTGAAATCGCCGTCGACATCTATAAGATGATGGCTGCTAAAGTGAGTTTCGATGATGTGATCAGCACGGTAAATAATGGGAATATTACGATGTCAGCCGGAAATCTTGTTTCTAGTGGTCAGCGCCGAACTATTCGAATTATTGGAGAAATTGCTGACCCGTCAGACCTTGATGATTTCGTTGTGAAAACTGAAAACAATAGTCCTATATATTTAAAAGACATCGCTAAGGTGTCATTTCAAGAAAAGGAAAGAACAACCTATGCGAGAGAATTTGGTGACGTAGTTGTGATGCTGGATGTTAAAAAGCGTTCAGGTAAAAACATGGTGGATGCAGCTGAAAAAATACAAACCATTGTTGATGATGCAAGAATCAATGTGTTTCCCAGTGACCTGAAGATTACAATAACCAATGACCAATCTCCTAAAACCATAGGTCAGGTAGATGATCTTGTAAACAATATTGTTTTTGGTATCATTCTGGTAGTCACCGTATTGATGTTCTTTTTAGGATTTAGAAATGCCCTCTTTGTGGGATTTGCCATTCCTATGTCAATGCTTATGTCATTGATGATATTAGATGCTTTAGGGTATTCGATGAATACCATGGTGCTTTTTGGATTGATCATGGGGTTAGGTATGCTTGTGGACAATGGTATCGTCGTCGTGGAAAATGTTTACAGATTGATGGACGAAGAAGGTATGAGTAGGAAAGAAGCTGCAAAAAAAGGGATTAGCGAAATTGCCTTTCCCATCATCATATCTACAGCTACAACGATTGCTGCTTTTATACCTCTTGGACTATGGCCCGGAATTATGGGAGATTTTATGATCTACCTCCCAATTACATTATCGGTTGTACTGGGGTCCTCACTTTTTGTAGCCATCTTTTTCAATTCTGTATTGGTTTCCCAATTTATGAGTACTGAAGACAAGGATATGTCTCGCAAAAGTATTTTCACTATCACAGGAATATTATCTCTTTTTGGCATTCTAATCATGATTATTGGAGGTCCGTATAAAATTTTTGGTTCTATTATGATCACTACAGCCATGTTGCTCTGGATCTATAGATTGGTACTCAGAAAAATGGCTAAGTATTTTCAGAACAACATTTTGACCAAATCAGAAATTTTGTATGAAAAAACCTTGAAATCATCACTGAGTGGATGGAAACCTTACGGTATCGCTATAGGAACTGTCATCCTCTTATTCCTGGCCTTTGCTGGTTTTGGAGCTTCTGTGGCAACGCAAAGAACTAAAGTTGAGTTTTTTCCTGACAATGTACCTAATCAGATCATTGTTTATATAGAATATCCGCAAGGAACCGATATTGAAAAGACCAACAAGATCACGAAGGAAATTGAAGAACGTGTTTATTTATTTCTAAATGCAGATGAGTACCTTGATAATGGATACAATTTCATGGTAGAAAGTGCTGTTGCCCAGGTCGGGGAAGGGGCAGGTAACCCGCAAACTGATGCAGGGTCTGCTGCTGAGATGCCTCATAAATCAAAAATTACGGCATCCATGCGTGAATTTAAGTATCGAAAAGGTATGGATAGCGAAAAGCTAAGACAACAAATACAGGAAGCCCTTGTCGCGATTTACCCCGGAGTGGCGATTAGTGTTGAAAAAGATGCTAATGGGCCGCCAGCTGGTTACCCCATCAATATTGAAATAGAAGGAGACGACTACGCTGAACTCATTCACACGGCTGAAAAAATGAAAGATTTTATCAATATGCAAAGTATTCTGGGTATTGATGAATTAAAAATTGACGTAAATCGCTCAAAACCTTCTATGTATGTGAATATCGATAGAAGAAAAGCAGGTGAGCTTGGGGTAAGTGCCGGACAGGTTGGTCAGCAATTGAGAAACTCAATCTTTGGCTCAAAAGCCGGAATATATAAGGAAGACGGTGAAGATTATGACATCTATGTACGATTCAATGAAACAGATAAGTATAATAAAAGTGCGATTTTTAACCAGAAAATTACCTTCAGGGACCCTGCAACAGGTAAGATTAAAGAGATACCGGTTTCAGCTGTAACAAATCATCAAAATAATTCGGGATTCAGTGCGATCAAGCACAAAGATGTAAAAAGAGTGGTCACTTTGTATTCTGCACTTTCACCAGGCTTTACGGATGCCGGCGCCATTGTAAACAGAATTCAATCTGAAATGGAAGGTTTCACCGACCTCCCAACAGGAGTGAAGATCGACTATACAGGACAGATTGAAGAACAGAATAAACAAATGGCCTTTTTGGTAGGAGCCTTCTTCTCTGGGCTTGGACTAATTTTTCTGATCCTGATACTGCAGTTTAATTCAGTGACAAAACCTGGAATCATCATGTTAGCCATTTTTCTGAGTTTGATCGGTGTTTTTGGCGGGTTGATTATTACCGGTAATTCTTTTGTGATCATGATGACAATGGTAGGTATCATTTCCCTGGCAGGTATTGTGGTGAACAATGGGGTAGTTCTGCTGGATTACACCCAGCTGCTGATCGATAGAAAAAAAGCAGAACTGGAACTCGACGAAGACGCATATCTCGATAATGAAGATTTACTCAACAGCATTGTTAGAGCAGGAAAAGCAAGATTGAGACCAGTTTTACTTACGGCCATTACGACAATATTGGGATTAATACCCTTAGCCATAGGGTTCAATATTAATTTCTATACCTTGTTTACGGAGTTCGATCCTCAGATCTACGTTGGTGGAGACAATGTCGTATTTTGGGGGCCTTTGGCCAAGACAGTGATATATGGTTTATTGGTGGCGACTTTTTTAACATTAGTGGTTGTGCCCATACTCTTTTATTTGGTCACCAGATTTAAAATGTGGTTGAGAACAAAAACATCCGCAACAGGTTAGACATTTTATTTAGCAATGCGTGAAATCGAAGATTCAGCGAAGCTAATGGGTGAAATCGAAGATTCAGCGAAGCTAATGCTTGAATGGATAAAATGGAACTTAAGACTTAGGACTTAAGCCTTAGAACTAAACACTTAGGCCTTAAAACTTAATACTTAGGCCTTAGAACTTAACACTTAGTCCTTAGGTTCTTAACACTTAGGCCTTAAAACTTAACACTTAGGCCTAAGGCCTTAGGCCTTAACACTTAGAACCAGAAACCTACGTTGATATACCAAAAATTTTGATTGTTGTCAGGATTCCAGGAATAGACCAATTCAACCGGTCCAATGATCGTATTGACTCCATAACCTGCAGCATAACCCGTTCTTGTTTCTTCAAAAATTCTACCATCGTTCCAGATATCATCGTTTACCCTTCCAAAATTACCGGTGAAAGAAAGAAAATTCTTTTTGAACAGCTCGTACCTGGCTGTAACTGCTGTTCTTAAAAAAGCAGACTCATTTAATTCGGCAAAACCATAACCATAGAAAGGCACGAAAGTATTGATGTAATTTTCATTATAACCCCCAAGGTGATAATCTAGTACCCCATTATCATTATTCCCTAAGGTTATCCCTGCTTCCGAAAGAACATGAAAGGTGAGTTTGTTGAAAAAAGTATGGGCAAAACCAATTCTTCCATACAATTGAGAAAAGGTGGTGAAATTTTCATTAAAATCACTGGAAACCCCATAAAGAAGGTACTCCGTATTTAAAAAGACTCCTTTTTTTGGAAAATACTTGGTATCATAGGTGTCAAGCATAATCTTACCAAAGGCATTTAGAAAATGACTTTTTTCAAAATAAATCCTATTCAAATTATCCTCAACGATCTCATCAGTAAAAGTATTCAAATATTTATGCTCGATTCCCACTCTAAATGCCCAACGATCTTTGATCGTAGATTGAAGGAACAACCTTGTGGTAAAATCAATATAGCGTATAGGAACCTGTAAACCTGATTCGAGTTGTCCTGCTGATCTGGTGACTGGAAGGGTACTTGTGACAATATCTGATTTAAAAGTATTATACCTGGTATTTAAACCAAAACTCCAGCTAAAACCATTGTCATAGAAGTAATCAATATTATACCTGATATTATCCCCAACTACAAAATCAGCAGAAATAAAATCATTCTTAAAGAACAAATGCTTGTTTGTAAAATTTACAAGAATTCCTGTTTTATAAAGGTCATCGTAGTGGGCACCGAATTGAATCAATGTCTCTTCCTTGTTTTCGCTAATTTCAAACTCCACTTTGGTACCTCCTTCAACCGGTATGAGCTTATAAAAGATACTCTCAAAATTTCCGGTCGCAGTTAAAACATCAATTCCTCTCATAAAATCCTCTCGACTGATGATTTCATTCTTTTTAAGACCTAATTTTTTGATACAGTATTGATCAGTATAGTTCCTGTTTCCCTTGATCAGGACTTCTTTGATCATAAATTCTTTTTTAAACAAATAAGTTGCAATGGATCTTTCTGGACTTTTTCCTTTTTGCCTAGCAGCCAATTCCTTCAACTGATCTTCGACCTTTTCCATGGCAAGGTCTCCTCTTCTCATGATTTCTTCACTCTGGTCAAAGGAAAAAGTAGAAAACTCATCTAAATCAGGCCTAATATATAAATCTGATTGCTCGATTTTGTCTTCCCATTTATTATACATTTGAAAGCCAGCAATCTGTAACAGTATTTCCGGAAGTGTGTTGAGATCTTCAATGTCTTTCAGTCCAGCTGACACGTTGACTCCTATAATATAATCAACTCCTTTTTCCTTCATTTTTTCGACCGGAAAATTATCCACAATGCCACCATCCACAAGAACTTTTCCATCGACCTTTACAGGAGTCAATAGCCCGGGAAATGAACCACTGGCCCTTATTGCCTCTGGAAGGAACCCCTTATCTAACACAACCTCTTCACCTGTTTCCAGATTGGTAGCCATACAAAAGAATGGAATATCTAATTTACTGAAATCATCCACCTCATGAACATGTTCAGTTAATTGGGAAAAGATGTTAAAGGCATTTTGCCCTGTAGAGACGGCTGATGGTAATTCGATCCTTCTTTTTACCAGCGGCAAAGAAATTGCATATTTACCATCATTCTCCTTTTGATAAAATGAAGAAACTTCTCTGGGTAAGTCATCTCGAACAAGACCGTTTAGATCGTAAACCCGTAAAACAGAATCCAATTCCTCAGCATTATACCCTGAGGCATAGAGTCCTCCGATAATGGCTCCCATACTGGTACCGGCTATATAATCGATTCTGACACCAGCTTCCTCCAGTTTCTTTAAGACGCTTACATGGGCAAATCCTTTAGCGCCACCTCCACTTAAGACCAAACCTACCTTAACATCCTTTTCAGGAGCTGGCATATCCTGCGCCTTCAGCACAGGAATAGAAAGTAAGTAAAGAAATAAAAGGAAATATCTCATAAAGTCGATTTTGGAGCTTGTTCGATTTTAAAATGTTGGATTACTTTAGATGCTTTGTCCTTACCTATAAGTTGCTCCAAATCATCAAAGGTTGCAGTTTTCAGTCTTTTAATTGATTTAAATTTTTTCAATAATGTTAAAACGGTCTTTTCTCCAATCCCGTGAATATTCGATAGATCGCTATTTATTGCACCTTTACTTCGCTTATTTCGATGGTGCGTTATACCAAATCTGTGGGCCTCATTTCTCAATTGCTGGATGATCTTCAAAGATTCGGATTTCTTATCTAAGTATAATGGAATCGCATCCCCGGGGAAATAGATCTCCTCCAGTCTTTTTGCAATCCCAATAATAGCGATCTTTCCTCTTAACCCCAATAAGTCAAGGCTTTTCAAGGCAGAAGATAACTGCCCCTTTCCTCCATCAATCACAATAAGCTGAGGTAACTCTGCTCCCTCTTCCAACAATCTTTTATACCTTCTATGAACAACCTCTTCCATGGAGGCATAATCATCAGGACCTTCAACCGTTTTTATATTAAAATGACGGTATTCTTTTTTATTTGGCTTACCGTTCCTAAATACCACACAAGCTGCCACCGGATGACTCCCTTGAATATTCGAATTGTCAAAACATTCTATATGCCTGGGCTCTGCCTTAAGTCGCAGATCCTTTTGCATCTGGGCCATAATTCTTTTCGTATGTCTGTCAGGATCTATAATTTGAATTTGCTTAAATCGTTCCTGCCTAAAATATTTTGCGTTTCGTATGGATAATTCAACAATTCGTTTTTTATCTCCTTGTTTGGGCACAGTGACCTTTACAATATCTCCTATGTCTACTTTAAATGGTGTAAAAATCTCGTCTGAAGTAGAATGAAAACGATCCCTGATCTCAACAATGGCCAGTTCGAGCAAGGACTTGTCATCTTCGTCTAATTTCTTTTTGATCTCTACGGTATGAGACTGAATAATGGCTCCGTTTGTGATCTTAAGAAAATTGACGTAGGCAAAAGATTCGTCCGAAACGATACTGAATATATCTACATTTGTAATTGATGGATTAACCACCGTTGATCTTGCCTGATAGTTAGACAACAATTCGATCTTTTCCTTTATTTTATGTGCCTCCTCAAATTCTGCCTTTTCTGCAAAATCAAGCATCAACTTCTCGAATCGTTTCAAGGAAGATCTAAAATGACCTTTGATAATGTTTCTGATCTCTTTGACATCCTGGTCATATTCCTCTTCTGACTGCAGCCCTTCGCAAGCTCCTTTACAATTTTTGATATGGTATTCAAGACAAACCTTATATTTCTGATTTGCTATATTTTCAGATGACAGATTGTAGGCACAACTTCTCAACGGATATAACTCTTTTATAAGTGACAGCAGAGCCCTTACTGTCTTTACAGAGGTATAGGGGCCAAAATATTCAGAACCGTCCTTCCATAAATTTCTTGTGAGAAAAACTCTGGGAAAGGCTTCCTTTTTGATGCAGATCCAAGGGTAGGTTTTATCATCCTTCAACAGGACATTATATTTGGGTTGATACTTTTTTATAAGATTGTTTTCGAGGAGCAGGGCGTCAGTTTCTGTTTCCACCACAATATGTTTGATACTTGCAATCTTCTTAACAAGAACCCTTGTTTTTCCGTTCTCATGATGCTTTGTAAAATAAGAAGCCACCCTTTTCTTAAGGTTTTTGGCTTTACCCACATATAATAATTTATCTAACCGGTCATAGTATTGATATACGCCAGGTGAATCGGGAAGAGATTTTATTTGAACTTTTAACTCCAAACTAAGGTTTTCTTATGATCATTCAGGTCTTAAATATTGTGAGACTAGCATGTAAAACATCTACTTTGCTGTAAATTGATTAATTTATTCCTAACACTAATTTTTAGACGATTTAAGTTTCTCTATTAATTCAGTCAAAAA
>CBDULU010000084.1:0-7615 GCA_965368155.1 uncultured Flavobacteriaceae bacterium | reverse complement strand
GTGGAAATTCCTATGCCTTATACTTGTCAACACCCTTCGCAAATGTTTCAGGCAATGCTTTTGCACTTTACTCAGACAATATCAACAATTCATACATTGCAGGGAATGTAGGGTTTGGTAACGAAGATCCTCAACAAAAAGTTCACATCAATGGTGTGATGAGATTGGAACCTCAGGGAAGTGCGCCTATTGGTGGTTTGGGTGATTTATACGTAAGCGATACAGGAACCTTATTTTTCCATAACGGCATTGAATGGAAAGCTGTAGTGTTAGCGCCATAAAAGAAGATAGTATTGATAGAAATGTAGTCATTTGTAATAATTGATATAAATAAATCATATTTACTTTGAAAATTCAAAAAAGTTGTTAAATTTGCTAGCGTAAAATGAGAAATAATACAATTCATACATGGTGGTGGTCTTTACAAAATGAAAATTTGTGAAGTAGAAACCTGTATATAAAAATACTGATTAGGCTTGTCTTCACGACAGGCCTTTTTTTTTAATTCAAATTCAATGAAATATCAATTACGTACCAATTACAAGAAAATACTTGCAGACACCATTACTCCTGTGAGTATTTATCTGAAGATCAGAGATACATTTCCCAATAGTATTTTATTGGAAAGTTCTGATTATCATGGGAATGAAAATAGTTTTTCTTATGTGTGCTGTAATCCGATTGCAAGTATAACGGTTAAGGATCAAACGGTTAGTGAAACTTTCCCCGACGGAACTACTAATATTACTCATTGCAAAGGAGCCAATGAAATTCCCATGATGATTCACGAATTTAGTCAGAAGTTTACGACTGAAAATCAAAAATTCAAATTTATCAACATTGGTTTGTTTGGTTATATAGGTTATGATGCTGTTAAATATTTCGAAGATATAGAAATCGCAAAAAAGGAAGGCGATCTTGAAATTCCGGATATTTATTATGCCGTATATCAGAATATTATTGCCATCAATCATTTTAAGAATGAAGCCTATATCTTTTCGCATTCTTATGATCAAAAGAATAATATTAAAGAGATCCATCAATTGATAGGTAATCGAAATTTTGCCTCCTACACATATAAAAATGCAGATGATGAAAAATCAAACTTATCTGATGCTGAATTTATGGAACATGTTGAGAAAGCCAAAAAGCATTGTTTTAGAGGAGATGTGTTTCAATTGGTGCTTTCGAGAAGGTTTTCACAGGGCTTCAAAGGAGATGAATTTAATGTTTATAGAGCATTGCGATCAGTAAATCCTTCCCCTTACCTGTTCTATTTTGACTATGGGAATTTCAAGATTTTCGGATCTTCACCTGAAGCTCAATTGGTAATTAATGAAGGTAAGGCTGAGATTCATCCGATTGCAGGAACCTTTAAAAGAACTGGTGACGACGAAAAAGATCTGGAGATGGCTAAATCACTGGCTCAGGATGAAAAGGAGAATGCCGAACATGTGATGCTTGTGGACCTTGCCAGAAATGATCTGAGTAGAAATGGTGAAAATGTGAAGGTGGAAAAATATAAGGAAATTCAGTTTTTTTCTCATGTAATTCATTTGGTTTCCAAAGTGATCGGAGAAAAGTATAAAGATGCCATTACTTTCCAGGTTGTAGCAGATACTTTTCCGGCAGGAACACTATCCGGAGCACCTAAACACAAAGCCATGCAGCTCATAGAAAAATACGAGAAACACAATAGGACTTTTTATGGAGGGGCCATTGGCTTTATGGATTTTGAAGGGAACTTCAATCATGCCATTATCATCAGGTCTTTTTTGAGTAAGAATCACCGTTTACATTATCAGGCCGGGGCAGGAATTGTTTCGAAATCATCAGCAAACGACGAATTACAGGAAGTATATCATAAGTTAGGAGCTTTAAAAAAGGCCATGGAGCTGGCAGAAAATATTTAGGCAATGAAAAACATTTTAGTGATAGATAATTACGATTCCTTTACCTATAATCTAGTACATTATTTACATGATCTGGGCTGCGAAGTAACGGTCAAAAGAAATGATAAGCTGAGTTTGGAAGAAGTTCAAGGATTTGAAAAGATTTTATTGTCGCCTGGCCCGGGTATTCCGGATGAGGCAGGTTTGTTAAAACCGATCATCAAAAAGTACGGAGCAACCAAGAGTATTTTAGGGATTTGTTTGGGACAGCAGGCTATAGCCGAGGTATATGGCGGTAGTATTGAGAATCTGAACAAAGTGTATCATGGCGTGTCCACTGCGATAAAAAGAGTCAATGATGACCCTGTCTTATACAAAGATATTCCCTTGGACCTAGAAGTTGGCAGGTATCATTCATGGGTAGTCTCAAAAGATTTACCTGAGGAATTGATTGTAACTTCTGTCGATGAGAACGGTGAGATCATGTCTTTAAGACATACATCGCATGATGTTCGTGCCGTTCAATACCATCCTGAATCTATCCTCACACCCGAAGGAAAAAAAATGTTGAAAAACTGGGTGGCATCTTAAGCCCATAATGAATAGTAGCAAATAATGAGAGAAATACTAAATCGTCTGATCAATCAGGAAACTATTTCCAAGCAGGAAGCCAAGAATGTCTTGGTTAATATATCAAAGGGAATCTATAACACTAGTCAAATAGCGTCCTTTTTAACCGTCTATATGATGAGAAGTATATCTGTGGAAGAACTTGACGGTTTCCGCGAAGCCTTATTGGAATTATGTTTGCCTATAAACCTATCTGATTTTAACACTGTAGATCTTTGTGGCACCGGAGGAGACGGGAAAGACACTTTTAATATTTCAACCTTAGCGTCTTTTGTTACAGCGGGAGCAGGTGTTAAGGTGGCCAAACACGGTAATTATGGCGTCTCATCTTCATGCGGTTCGTCTAATGTCTTGGAGCATCTTGGTATCAGATTCTCCAATGAGGAAGCGTTTTTACAACGTTCCATAGACAAGGCCGGAATCTGTATTTTGCACGCTCCGCTTTTCCACCCTGCCATGAAAAACGTGGCGCCAATTAGAAAAGAATTGGGTGTGAAAACCTTTTTCAATATGTTGGGTCCTATGGTAAACCCGTCTTTTCCACAAAATCAAATGGTAGGGGTTTTTAATCTCGAACTAGCCAGAATGTATGGATATCTATACCAAACAACAGATAAGAATTATGCTATTTTACACGATCTCGCAGGATATGATGAAATTTCCTTAACGGATCGCACGAAAATGATCACAAATGAAGAAGATAAAATGGTGATCCCTTCCGACCTCGGTATTGAGCAGATCAAGCAAGAAGATATTTATGGAGGTAAAACAGTAAGAGAAAGTGCAGAGATCTTTGAAAAGGTGCTGAGAGCTGAAGGCACTGAGGCCCAGGCTAATGTAGTATGTGCCAATGCGGGGTTGGCCATTTCGGTTGTCAAAAAGATCAGTCATCGGGAAGGTTTTGAACTGGCAAAGGAGTCACTTTCTGGAAAAAGGGCCTTAAAAGTATTTAAGGAATTACATGATATTAGTAATTAAAATGAAGTTTGAAGATGGATATATTAGATAAAATCATACGAGATAAAAAGCAGGAAGTAGCTTCAAAAATGAAGTTGATACCCTTGTCTTATTTAGTAAAGTCACCTCTTTTAGAAAGAGATGCTCTTTCCATGTCACAAAGTATTATGGAAGGTAGCGGTATCATTTCTGAATTTAAGAGAAGAAGTCCCTCGAAGCAGGTCATCAATCATAAAGATAGTGTCATTGAGGTGGTAAGCGGATATGAAAAGGCTGGAGCATCGGGGATATCTGTACTGACAGACACAAAATATTTTGGAGGTTCTCTGGATGATCTTATTCAGGCCCGTGATCATCTCAATATTCCCTTACTCAGAAAAGAATTTATCATAGATCCTTATCAGATTTATGAGGCAAAAGCATTTGGGGCGGATGTCATTTTGTTGATCGCTGCAGTATTGAGCCCCGAAGAGGTCACTTTGTTTTCTCAATTGGCCCATCAGCTGGATTTAGAAGTACTGTTAGAAGTGCATAATGAAGAGGAGCTCAAGCGCTCGGATCTTGATCATGTGGATCTTGTTGGTGTGAATAACAGAAACTTGAAAACTTTTGAAGTGAGCCTTGAAACCAGTAAAAACCTTTCTTCCATGATTCCTGATGATAAAGTAAAAATATCTGAAAGCGGTATTAGTTCAGTGGAGTCTATTTTGACCTTGAAGCAGTTTGGATATAAAGGATTTTTGATTGGTGAAAACTTTATGAAATCAGAGGACCCTGGAAAGTCCGCATCAGAATTTATTTTAGCACTTAGTCATGAAAATTAAGATTTGCGGAATGAAATATAGCCATAATATCGAGTCGGTTGCAGCCTTGCAGCCAGACTATCTTGGGTTTATATTTTATAAAGGATCAAAACGTTATTTTGACGGAATAGTGCCGAATCTGGAAACAGATATTAAGAAAATAGGTGTTTTTGTAAACGAACGTGTATCCGTTATTAATGACCTGATTCAAAAGCATGGGCTAAAGGGGGTTCAGTTACACGGTGATGAATCTGCTCTTTTTTGCGAGGAGCTAAAAGCATCGAACGAGCCTGGCCTTGAAATCATCAAAGCTTTTGCCATAGCTGAGAATTTTGATTTTAGTCATCTAAAAAATTATATGCATGCCTGTGATTATTTCCTGTTTGATACCAAAGGCAAGGAAAGAGGAGGAAATGGCACCTTGTTTGATTGGAAGATACTCGAGCAGTATCCTTTTGATAAACCTTTTTTCCTGAGCGGTGGAATTGGACTTGCTGAAATGGATCGTGTAAAATCATTTCTAAAGTCACCTTTATCAAATTATTGTTATGCCTTAGATGTAAACAGCAAGTTTGAAAGTGAACCAGGAATAAAGAAGGTCGACGAATTAAAAAAGTTTATTGAATTAACAGTTAAAGAGAAATAAATGAAAAAGTCTTATCACGCAGATGAAAAAGGTTATTATGGAGTATTTGGAGGCTCATTTGTTCCTGAAATGTTATATCCCAATATGGAAACATTACAAGGATCATATTTGGAAATTATGAATGAGCCCTCTTTTAAAGAGGAATTTCATGCACTTTTAAAGGATTATGTTGGAAGGCCATCGCCTTTATATCTTGCGAAAAGATTATCTGATAAATACGGCGCAAAGATTTATCTAAAGAGAGAAGATCTAAACCATACCGGCGCCCATAAGATCAACAATACCATAGGGCAGATCTTATTGGCAAAAAGGCTCGGAAAGAAGCGAATTATTGCAGAAACCGGGGCGGGTCAGCATGGTGTAGCCACTGCAACAGTATGTGCTCTGGCCGGGGTGGAATGTACAGTTTACATGGGTGAAATAGATATTGCCAGACAAGCTCCTAATGTTGCCAGAATGAAGATGCTGGGAGCAAAAGTGGTGGCAGCTACATCGGGAAGTAAAACCTTGAAAGACGCTACAAATGAAGCCATAAGAGCATGGATCAATGATCCGGTCGAAATACATTATATCATTGGATCAGTTGTAGGGTTTCATCCTTACCCTGATATGGTAGCAAGATTTCAATCTGTGATTTCCGAGGAAATGAAATGGCAGTTAATGGAAAAAGAAAATACTGAAAACCCGGATTATATTATTGCCTGTGTAGGAGGTGGTAGTAATGCCGCGGGAGCTTTCTATCATTACCTTGATCAAGAAAAAGTAAAGCTTGTTGCTGTTGAAGCATCAGGGAAAGGAATCAATTCAGGAGAATCTGCAGCAACCAGTGTTCTTGGAAAAGAAGGGATCATCCATGGAAGTAAGACCCTTCTTATGCAAACTGAAGACGGGCAGATCATTGAACCTTATTCTATTTCTGCAGGGCTCGATTATCCGGGAGTAGGGCCGCAACATGCCCACCTTTTTAGATCGGGAAGAGCAGAATTTCTAAATGCCACTGATGACGAAGCCATGCAAGCCGGATTGGAATTGTCCAAATTGGAAGGAATTATTCCTGCAATAGAAACTTCTCATGCATTGGCAGCACTTGCAAAAATCAAGTTTGAACCAGAAGATATTGTTGTTGTAAACCTATCGGGTAGAGGTGATAAGGATCTAGATACTTATATTGACTATTTTGATCTTTAAATCGGTTAATGGAAAGATGGAGAATAATTCTGTAAGCAGATCAACTAAAAGTTAAAAAAAATGAATAGAATAGAACAAAGTTTACTGACGCATAATTCAAATGGAACGGACCCCAAGAAACTACTGTCCATTTATTTTACGGCCGGTTATCCGAACTTGAACGATACCAGTCAAGTCATTAAACAATTGCAGGCATCAGGAGTTGATATGATCGAAATAGGCTTGCCTTTTTCTGATCCCCTGGCAGATGGACCCACTATTCAGGCAAGTAGCACCGCTGCCTTGGATAATGGAATGACGACTCAAATATTATTTGACCAACTCAAGTCGATCAGGGATGAAGTATCAATTCCCTTGCTCATCATGGGCTATTTTAATCCAATCCTTCAATATGGGATAGAAGCCTTTTGTAAAAAATGTTCAGAAACAGGAATTGACGGATTGATCATTCCCGATCTTCCGGTGGATGTTTTTCATAAGGAGTATTTACCCATTTTTGAAAAATACGGCCTCTACAATGTGTTTTTAATCACACCTCAAACATCGGATGCAAGGATCAAATACATAGATACGATCTCTAAAGGATTTATCTATATGGTGAGTTCGGCAAGCACGACAGGCGCAAAGAATTCTTTCGATCAGGACCAACAGGAATATTTCCAACGCATTCAGGATCTTGATTTAAAGACACCTCAGATCATAGGGTTCGGAATCTCGAATCATGAAACCTTTAATCAGGCAACTCGTCATGCAAACGGAGCCATTATAGGCTCAGCCTTTGTGAAGTTTTTAAAAGAACATTCCTTGGAGGAAATCCCCAGGTTCGTAGAAGACATTCTTAATGATCCAAGTTAACACTATGGTAATATATTCTTAATTGTTCTTTAATTGAAATGTCTATTTTAAAATGACAATTACAACTAATTTTGTCGATTAATTATATCGAAAAGATCAGGGGTTGGCATTACTTGGAAAATTGGAGTATCGAAAAAGGATCTTCATTTATTTATCAGCAATATTTATCGTTTTTACAATTCTTGTCTTGTTGTTTCAATATACAAGAGAGCGCGATTTTAAGCGAGATCAGATTGAAACCAGTTTAAATAACATAGCTGAGCTCACTTATAATTTTATAGAAAGGAAAGGGTTGGAAAAGAATGGGAATCTGCGCATGCTGGATTCACTTTACCTCTATATTCCAAATCAAAATATAAGGGTTACTGTCCTCGATAAGACGGGAAGGGTCCTTTATGATTCCGAAGTGAAGGAGGTCATCAAAATGGAAAACCATTTGCTCCGGCCCGAAATTCAAAAGGCCCTTAAAGACGGTAATGGATCCAATATAAGAGAATCTGCAACTACAGGATATGAGTATTATTATTATGCCAAAAGTTATTCAGATCTATTTGTTCGTACTGCAGCGCATTATGATGTGGAGGTCTAAAATTTTTTAGGGGTTGAAAAACTATTTCTTTTTTATCTGATTATTTTGTTCCTTG
>CBDULU010000083.1:0-7652 GCA_965368155.1 uncultured Flavobacteriaceae bacterium | reverse complement strand
CAGGGTATAGATCATCAATTTGTAGTAGTGCAGCCTATTGAAAAACTCGATGTATTGATGCACTTCTTAAATTCAAAAATCGGGCAAAGAGGTATTATATTTTGCAAAACCAAAGCAGCTGTCAACAAACTGGCAAAGAATCTTGCGATTCATAAATTTTCATCAGGGGCCTTACATGGAAGCTTATCTCAAGGGATAAGAGACCGTATTATGGGCCAATTCAGAGAAGGGCATATCGATATTCTGGTTGCCACAGATCTTGCGGCAAGAGGAATTGACGTAAAGGAAATTTCTTATGTGGTGAATTATCACTTGCCGGATGTTTATGAAACTTATGTACACAGAAGTGGCCGAACTGCAAGGGCAGGAGCCAAGGGATTGTCGCTTACCGTAATACAGCAGGAAGAATTGTTTGAAATAGCAGATTTTGAAAAAGAGTTGGGAATCACTTTTAAGCGGATGGCTAAGGCAGATGCTAAAAGTCTTGAAGAAAATAATGCCCTGCTATGGGCAAAGAAAATATTCAAGACCAAACCTAATCACGAGTTTTCTACTGATATTAAAAAGCAAGTTCATACAATTTTTCACCATTTGACAAAAGAAGAATTGGTAGAGAAAGCTTTGGCTCATTATTTGGCTCAAAATAAAACGGCGCCAAACCCCGTGAAAAAAACAAAAAAGAAAAATACCCGATAAATAAAAACAATGTCAGATACAATTAGAGAACAGGACGCCATTTTAAGAAAGTTGAATATTCATCAACTGAACCCTATGCAAGAGGAGGCAATTCCAACGATTGAACGGGTAAAAAATACAATTTTGTTGTCGCCAACTGGAACGGGTAAAACCCTTGCCTTTTTATTACCTATCATCAACAATTTAGACATTACTTGTAAAGAGATTCAAGCGCTTATCCTCGTGCCTTCCAGAGAGCTTGCCATTCAAATAGAACAAGTCATCAGGAGCATGGGTTCCGGATATAAAGTGAATGCCGTATATGGGGGAAGGCCCATTTCTAAAGATAAAATCGAATTGAAGCATGCGCCGGCCATTCTTGTTGGGACACCAGGCAGAATAGAGGATCATTTCAGGAGTGATCGTTTCTCCAGAGAGTATATACAAACGCTTGTTTTGGATGAATTTGACAAGTCTTTGGAAACCGGTTTTGAATCGGAGATGAAAGCTATTGTAAAGCAACTGCCTAATTTGAAAAAGCGAATTTTAACCTCGGCTACACAGGGTATAGAAATACCTGAATTTGTAGGCTTACATAAACCTAAGGTGATCAGTTATCTTAAAGATACTCCTTCAAAGCTGGTCTTAAAAACGATTATTTCACCGTCAAAAAACAAACTGAATACCCTTTTATCTCTTTTAAACTATCTTGGAAATCAGCCGGGAATTGTTTTTTGTAACCTTCGAGAAAGTGTAGAGGACGTCAGCGAGTTTTTGCATAAAAATAATATCAGTCATGGTTGTTTTAGTGGGGGTATGGAACAAAGGGACCGTGAACGAACTCTGATCAAATTCAGAAACGGAACCTATCAGGTGATCATCGCTACAGATTTGGCGGCCAGAGGTATTGATATTCCCGAATTGAAGTATATCATTCATTATGAGTTGCCAAGAACCGCCCAGGAATTTACCCATAGAAATGGGCGTACTGCAAGAGTTAATGCAAAAGGAACAGCTTATATCCTGAGTTGGGAGAAAGAATACCAACCGGATTTTATTAAAGACGTGGCTATTGAAACCATTGACAGTGTTGGAAAACGTAAAGCACAGTTCTGGCAAACCCTATTTATTTCAGGGGGTAGAAAAGACAAGATTTCAAAAGGGGATGTAGCGGGATTATTCTTTAAACAAGGAAACCTTACCAAAGACCAACTTGGTGTTATTGAATTGAAACAGGATTGTACTTTTGTTGCAGTACCTGTTGCCCTGGCGCATGATCTTGTTGCCAAGCTTAATAATAGCCGACTTAAAAAGAAAAAAGTGAGAATCACTATTGTTTAACATTCGAACCTTGTTAGAATTTGCGACAAATATGATTTACAAGTCTTGTTTTTTAGGAATGATATTTGCTACCTGCTAGTATTATGATTCATTGTAGCCTATCATTTATGCATAAAAAATTAGCCCCCTTTATTTTGATTCTGATGATATTGGGGATATATCAGTATTCCTGGTCTCAAACGAATTTTAAAGTTCAAATAGGAGAAATAGATAGCCTTTATTCAAATGTTCTTCAAGAATCCAGAGAAATTTACATTCAATTACCGGAATCATTTAACCCTGAAAGTGATGTAAAATACACTGTGACATATATATTAGATGGGGATGTGATGCTTAATGCACTCCATACTGTTCACAGCTACTATAATGGGGGATTTATACCTGAAATGATTCTTGTGGGTATTTCAAATGCGGAAAACAGAACAAGGGACCTTACTACCTCAGAACTTTATGAAAGAAGAGGTCAGGCGTACAATCAAGAAAATGGGGGAGCAGAAAAATTTGCTCAATTCATTGAATCCGAATTGATCCCATTTATTGAGGATAAATACCCTGTAACGAATTACAGAACCTTGATCGGTCATTCCTACGGGGGGCTTTTTACCGTGAATATGCTGTTGAATCATACTGATATATTCGAGAACTATCTTGCTATTGATCCAAGTATGGATTGGGATGAGCAGAAATTACTTCAAGAATCCAAAGAGATTTTAAGTCAAAATAGTTTTGTTGGTAAGTCTTTGTTTGTATCGCTAGGTGGTCAATTGCATATGGCTGATACCGATATTACCATTGATAATGTGATGAAAGACACGACGGAATTCACTTTGTTCGCCAGATCTAATATTGAGCTCTCGAAAATAGTAGAGGCCAATAAGGAGAATGACTTGGATTTTTATTGGAAATTTTACCCTAATGATCTGCATGGAACCATTCCTCTGCCTTCTATCATGGATGGGTTAATAGACATATTTTCCTGGTATCAGATGGAGGATATCAATAAATTCAATGATCCGGAAACTCCAAAAGAAGTTTTATACGATATTATCAAGCGTAGGGAAGTGAAACTAAAAAAGCACTTTGGTTATGCTGTTGCTCCATATCCTAATTTTTTACTCAACATGAGTGGTTATATGAGCATGGATATGGGGAATCCTGATAAAGCCCTTATGTATTTTCAATTGAATACCGAATACTACCCTGAGGATGCAAATGCCTATGACTCACTGGCGGATTATTATGAAGCACAAAACGATACTGAAAACGCACTAAAAAATGTCATAAAAGCCTATGAATTATCGGGTTCAGACTATCATAAAAAGCGGATGGAGGAGTTAAAAGCCAGGTAGATATGGAATTCTTTTAATAAAGATATGGAATGACTTTATATTTAACTCTTTTCGTATATTCCTGCCATAGATCGCCATATTTGTTGGCGCATCTCTTGTCATCATCTAATTGTCTTGGAAGTAAAAGAGCAATATAATACAAAGGGTATAACCATACCCATAATACTTCAGGATAACCCACACTCAAGGCGATGGCAGTACCCATGAGAATTTCTCCCAAATAATTAATGTGGCGACTGAGGCCCCAAAAACCATTTACCAATAGTGTTTTGTTGCCATCTGATATGGTTTCGGGTCTGATGCCTAAAAATACTTTCTTGGGGGATGTTTTAAAAAAATATTTCTGCATGTTGGCCCCACGGGCCAGCGTCCAGCCCAGTAAAAAAAGAAGCGCATAGCAAATAAGCACCCAAAGAGGGGTCTTTGGATCAGGTAAATTCACAGTGGCCCAGATAACAATCAGATAAAAGTAAGGGTAGAAGGCCAGACAGCCCCAACCCAGTTTGATACCAACCCTTTCTGCAAAAAAATCATAGGTATACAAATGCACTTTTTCAAAACTTAAATAGTCGAAAATAAAATAGGTTAACATGGCTGCGCAAAGTAGTAATCCAGGTGAAATCGCCCCGAAAGTTATATAGTGATGCGCCACAAAGCTCAGGATATTCAATTCAAGCATTACGGCCCCAATCAGATATAACCACATTTTCGCATCGATTCTGCCTTTTTTAAACTGTGGATTTTCAAGTCGGCCTAAAAACACATCCGATAACCAGGATTTTCCGGTTGAGGGATGTGGTAACACGATCCATAAAGAAAACACCAATCCAAAAACAAAGGCACCGGCAAGACTATACCATCTGATCATATAGAGCCAGTCATAGGGTATCCAGCCCATAAATCCGGCAGCAAGCCAGAGCGTGATACTCATCAATAAAACCAATCGACCATTTAGTCTGTACCTTAATAATTCATCCGTTTCAGCATGTTTAACATAGCCCGTTACCCAGTGTCCCGGAAGGAAATAATGCAAAATAGTTATGATTAGATAAATGATCCAGGGTGTAAAGAAACCAAGTGCTTGTGTCATTATGATAAATCTTTAGTGTTTTTATCCATTATTGAAATTGCCCACTTTCTTGGAAATATGCGATTCATAAAAAAATGTGCCAGTTTATTAGTAAAACCAGGAATAGTTACCGGACCCTTACCAAGCGTTTTCAAGGTACTTTCTGCGACTTGCCTTGCCGACAAGGTACCAGGCGCATCTTTTGTGTTTTGGGCATTTTTATAACCGGGAGTGGAAATCGCACCTGCGCAAGAGGCCAGTACGTCAATACCATGGTTTTTTAATTCACTCCAAAGTCCTTCAGCTAATATGGCATTAAAGGCTTTTGAAGCGGCATAGGTGGCTATTTTAGGGCTTCCCTGGTTACCGGCAAGGGAAGACATCAAAACAATGCCTCCTTGTCTGTTTCTGATCATTTCTGTTGAAACCAACTTTGTCAGTAGCAAAGGAGTTTTGATATTGACATCAACGATTTGTGCCATGCTTTCCTCTGCCACATTTTCAAAATAACCGATAGGAGAATAGGCCGCATTATAGACCAGTAAGCCAATAGTTTCTTTGCGTTGTGATACAAAATGTTTCACTGCTTTAAAATCTGCTAAGTCTAAGGAATGAGCAATGGCTTTAACTGAATATAAGTTGCCTAGATGCTGGGCCAGGTCTTCCAGTTTGTCTTGAGTTCTGGCTATTAAAATCAAGTTCAGCCCTCTACTTGCCAAAGCCTCTGCAAAGGCAGCTCCCAATCCTTCGGATGCTCCGGCAACCAAAGCCCAAGGTCCGTATTTTGTCTTAAAATCAGTCATTAAGTTTGCTTGTGTGAATATAGCCAAAATGATGCTTCTTGCTCAACTAAACTGTTAAAAAAAACTACTTTATACTAGTTTTATCATCTCTTTTACCTCTCCGGGACTCAAATCATCTAAATGGATAGAACCAATTCTGACCCTGATCAATCGTTGGGTTGGGAATCCAACTGCGGCTGTCATTTTTCTGATCTGCCTGAATTTTCCTTCAGCAATACACACCCTGATCCATGATGATGGCCTGTGCCTTTCTATGCGTAATTTAGGATGGGCCGGGCTTATTTTAAGGGTTGATTCTAAGGGTTGTACTTTACAAGGTTTGGTGAGATATCGACTTCCTTTGATACCAATTTCCACCCCTTCACAAAGCCTTTGGATCGCTTCATTACTTATCAAACCATCCAATTGTACCCAATATTCCTTTTCAATACCTGATCGATTGATGTGATCACTAAGTTTGCCATCTGAGGTCAGTAATAACAAACCTTCTGATTTTGCATCTAATCTGCCTATGGGCATAGTGCCCTCCGGGAAATCATAGAGTTCGCTAAGAAAGGTTTTGGACCTTATTTCTTTAGGATCATTGGAGGTCAATTGACTCAGCATCCCAAAAGGTTTGTGAATTTTATAATGCATCGTGTCAGACATTATCGCTTTGCAAATCCTCAGCATTGATAAAATCCAGGTCAAGTACGTTAAAGTTATTGGCGGCTTTGACCAATAGGGTAGAGCCTATAGTTTCAAAAAGGTGATTTGTTTTCAATACAAATTCAGCCTGTTTTTCTATTTGGAAATTCGGTATCCCTACCAAGGTGAGATCTGTGGTTGCAGATTCTTGCTCAATAATATCATAAAAAGCTTTTTGTTCCACCGCATTGTTGATGATTTTGATCACAACCTTAACACGAAGATCTTCCACTAAAGCAAATATTTTATCTTCGATGACTGAACTCTCTACATTGTTGTTATTTACAAATAAGACCCTGATGTCTGGGTTATCCCATCTGGGAGAGGCGATAATAAATCGAGCGATATTCAGCATCATCTCAGCATTTTTACTATCCGTTTCACGCCACCATAGGTCAACAGTTTTATAGTTTCCAAATTTAGTTCTAAGGTCAAAATCGAGGTAGAGCAAGTTGTAATCCAGATAAAGTAAAGTTTGGGTCATTTTGGAATATTCCTTTGAGTTTTCCAATCCTTTGGGCCAACCCATCATAATGGTATTTGGTTCAACACCAGAAAACCCAAAGGTTGAAGCTATATTGGTAATACCTTCATATATATTGCTTACTTTCAGCTGTCTGGCAAAAATCCCTAATTCCTTGAAATTTACATCCATGACCACCTGTTCGGTTCTTTTTAAAGGTTTGTCATCGTTCTTGTCTACAATTAGTTTAAAATTGGTCACCATACCTGTTCTGCCCGCAACAGTTTTGCCTAACTCCAGCAGGTAGCGTTGATGACCACTCTGTCCTGAGAACAAAATAATATTTGGGTTCCAATTTAAATTCTCATCTATTTTTGCATCTATTTTTTTTAATCCTTTATTGACTATATTCTCCCAAACGCTTCTCCAGACATCATTCGATTGAAGCTTGACCTCTTTTCGCTGCAGACCAAAATACAAAGCTCCTATCACAGCTAACGACGCTAACATCGCGGCTGTATCTAATTTGAACATCACTGCGAAGCAAGCTAAAAAGCCCAATAATCCGATCCAGCGTTTGATTTTAAAAGAAGGTTGAAAATCAGGATTGGCCCAGCTTTCAAGAAAATAACAAATATTAATAAAACCATAAGCCGTGAGGTAGAACATAGAAACCAGCCTTGCAATCACATCAAGTTCACCTATTAAAATACCAATCTCGGCAATGACAAAAACGAGTAAAAGTGCATTAACAGGCTCATTATTAACGCCTTTGCCTTTTCCAAATATTTTTGGTGTAACGAGATCCTGAGACATGGCCTGTAATATTCTGGGGCCACCCAGAATTCCTCCAATTGCCGATGAGAGTGTCGCTCCCCAAATTCCTGCTACTACAGCTGGAGCAAACAAGGCTATTTTCATTAGTATATTGTAATCTGTTTTCAATAATTCAGGATCTACGGCAAAGGCCAGAAAAATGGCTAACGACAGATAAACAACTAATCCCACGCCTATTGCCATTAGGGTACCCATCGGTATGGACTTTTTAGAATCCTTTAAGTCTCCACTCATGGCTAGTCCAGCGGTAAACCCAGTAACTGCCGGAAAAAATACAGCAAATACCATCTCCAGAGGAACCGAATTCTCAGTAGGCATCAAATTGATCGTTTCGGGAGCAAATTCGGTGCTTCCTAAAAAAATGGACAAAATTGATATCACAATGGCAGCCAGAATAAAAAATTGAGCCTTTAAGGCTATTGACGTAC
>CBDULU010000082.1:0-7675 GCA_965368155.1 uncultured Flavobacteriaceae bacterium | reverse complement strand
CACCGAAGTATGTTTGGCATCTTCTTCATTAAGAATGGCTGCCAACACATGTGAACCTTTACTGCTTCCGCTCTGACAGGCACTGCCACCCGAAGCAGCAATTCCTTTGAGGTCGAGATTGAACAGCAGCATTGGTTTGTCTGTCGGAAACCGCACATTCAGGATATGAAATGCTGAACGGTCAGGATCAGCTGAAAGTCCGTTAAAGGATACTCCTGGAACTTTTTCCATGATCTGTTCAATAAAGTATTGCTTCAAATTAGCAATATAAACTTTGTCTTCAGTATAATGATCCATAGCCAAACTTAAGGCTTTGTCCAGACCAACAATACTATGTGTATTTTCGGTACCTGCCCTTGTTCCCATTTCCTGTTCTCCTCCATGGAGCATTGGTTCAATTTTATAGCCTTTTTTGATGATGGCAAAACCCACCCCTTTTGGACCGTGAAATTTGTGTGCACTAGCCACCATAAAGTCGATCGGGCTTACTTGAAGATCAATAGGGACATGTGCAATTCCCTGAACAGTATCGGAATGGAACAGCGCTCCGTTATCCCGACAAAGACTACTCACTTTATGAATATCCAGGATATTACCAATTTCATTATTGACCTGCATCAGACTCACAAGACTTTTCTTTTCTGAAGTTTTTAGTTTGTGTTCAAGTTCGCTATAATCGATTTCTCCCTGATGGTCTATCGATAAATAATCCACTTCAATGCCAAAGTCTTTTTCAAGTGCTGCAATGGTATGCAGCACTGCATGGTGCTCGATGGGAGAGCTGATGATACGTTTGATCCCAAGATTCTTAACAGCATTGAGCAGAATCAAGTTATCAGCTTCACTACCCCCGGCAGTAAAAATGACTTCAGAAGCAGAACAATTAAAATAAGATGCAATATGCTTTCTGGCAGTTTCTACCTGAGCCTTTGCTTTTCTCCCAAATTCATGGCTCGAGGACGGATTTCCAAAATTGTTGAGCATATGCTCGGTCATTACCTTTACCACCTCTTTGTCTAATGGAGTTGTTGCTGCGTTGTCGAAATAGATTTTTTGCATGCTACAAAAGTAATTATTTTTCTTAGTTCTAATGTTTTATAATGGCGATAAAACCTTTACTTTTGTTCCTGCTTTTGGTCGAGAAGTATAATAAGTTATTTGATCTTAGATAGATGAAGAAGTTAATTTTATTTGTTGCTTTGTGTACTGTATTTTCCTGTAATGACGGAAACCTTGATATTTCCAGCTTTGAATTTCAGGATGAGGTAAATATTTGTGGAACAACTCAATATACGCTGTATCGATTGAGTACAGATGAACAGCGAGAGGCGCTTATTGTAACTTTGACCGATCAGCAAATTAGGAAGGATGAAGATCTTGTGGTTCCTGTTAGTGTTACTGAAAATGGTGACTTTACGGTTACGTACAGGCTTTTTGAGGAGCAGGTTACAGATAATTATTTTTGCGCTGCCGTTCCTCCTGTAGAGCCAAAAGTTCAAAAGGATTGGCGTGGAGTTTCTGGAACTATAGTTATTGAAAATGATCCTGTTTATGATACGGAGGGTGAAAATATTATAGGCTGGAAACATTATGTGGTCTTGATCGATGTTGTTTTACAGGTGGATGATCAGGAATTAAAGCTGGATGAAACTTTTCTTTTTGGGACAGCTGAAACGGGCCCTGCTTCTTAAGGGTTACTTTTTATTCTGAAAAATAATAACTTCTGTGGCACCCATACCATATTCGGTATAAGAGGCATCATGGTATTCAACCGGATACTTACTGCATAAGATTCGTAGCTCCTTTTTTAAAATACCTTCTCCGCGTCCATGAATGAAAATGATTTTCTGTTGTTTTTTATCTATAGCTAATTCCAGTTCTTTTTGAACAGTTTTTAGTTGTAGGGATAATTTATCATAACTGCTCATTCCCTTTTCAGAATCAATGAGTTCATGTATGTGCAGATCAACCTCCTTGACAATATTCCCCTTTCTTGATGTATAGCGTTCTTTCTTTCTATTTGCAGATTCTCCCTTATCTTCCATATCTGGTCTGATCAAAGGATTCCATTCTTTACTTGCGATCAGTTCCTTCGAATCAAAGGTGTATAAAAAACCATCAGGGCACTCGATCGTGATATTTTCTTGATCTATTTTAATGACCTTTCCGGTCATGGTATCACTGATCACACTAACCCTATCTCCAATTTTAAAATTATTTTTGGCTT
This sequence comes from uncultured Flavobacteriaceae bacterium, assembly GCA_965368155.1. GTDB lineage: Bacteria > Bacteroidota > Bacteroidia > Flavobacteriales > Flavobacteriaceae > Lutimonas. The sequence continues at coordinate 5,448 of CBDULU010000082.1, read as the reverse complement.
TCATGTCCACAAATATATAGGTAAAATTGTTGTATTTTTAGTTCCTTGATCAAATAGTTTAAACATGGGATTTATTTCTTTTTTGGAAGAGAACATGCTCTCCTGTCAATGGAAGGAAATGGGAATAGAATGTATGGGTTGTGGTTTACAGCGATCGGTCATTTATCTGCTAAAAGGGGATTTTGTAAATGCATTTCTAAGCTATCCGGCCATTTTCAGTCTGGTGCTGATGCTATTTTTTTTGGCGCTTCACCTCAAATTTAATTTTTCCAAAGGTCACAATATTTTACAAGGACTATTTATTTTAAATGTGATCATCATTCTAACAAATTACCTTCTTAAATTCATCTAAACATGTATAAAGAAAAATTACCCTATTCTCAAAGCGCGCTTATATTAGGAATCAGTTCAATCGTCACCGCATGCTGTTGCTGGGGAGTGATAGGAATTATTTTAGGGATTATTGGTCTTAATAATGCCAATAAGGCCATTCGAATTCATGAAGAGGATCCGGATGTTTTTGATGGTATCAATAATGCCCAAACAGGAAGAACCACTGCAATTATTGGAATAGTGGTAGGCGTGTTATCGATGATCTGGCATATTTACATTCTTTCTTCAGGTGAATATCAGGTATTATTTGAAGAATTCAACAATATGTCTGATGAGTATTAATATCCGGTAAACAGCCAATTGATTCTTGTATTTTGTTTTTTTAAGGATCTTATAATCAGGCGTATATTCAATGCTGTTTTTAAAGGGGATTATTTGATAAAAAATTATTGATGCCTATATTATCAAGCCAATTATTTATCTATTTTTACGCTATGATAATAAATGATTCGAACAGACATAAAGGCTTAAGAAACCAGTTGGTTACTACAATTCGAAAAAAAGGCATCAAGGACAAAAAGGTCTTGGATGCGATGTCTAAAGTGCCGAGGCATTTATTTATGGATTCGGGTTTTGTGGATTTTGCTTATCAGGATAAACCTTTTCCTATAGGAGCAGACCAAACCATTTCTCAACCCTATACAGTGGCCTATCAAACAGAATTATTGGAGGTTGAGCCAGGACATAAAGTTCTTGAAATTGGAACAGGATCGGGCTATCAAACTGCTGTGCTGATCGAATTAAAAGCAGAGGTTTACAGTATCGAGAGACAAAAGGAACTCTATACAAAGGTTAAAACGTTTCTACCTAAAGTGGGTTATGTACCTAAGAAACTGGTCTTTGGTGATGGTTATTTGGGTCTGCCAGAAAACGCTCCCTTTGATGGTATTATCGTCACCGCTGGAGCACCTTATGTACCAAAAACTTTACTGGGTCAATTGAAAATAGGAGGCAAGCTGGTGATACCTGTAGGGGATGATGTGCAGATAATGACTGTTTTTACGAGAACTGGAGAAAAGAAATTTGATAAGTTGGAATATGGAGATTTTAGATTCGTTCCGATGTTAAAGGAAAAGAATTAGAAGAAGAGATAATTTTAGTATGAAAGCAATTCATTTGGATAATGCACTGGTTGAAGTCGAATGGCTCAATAAAAATCTTGGTGCTGAGCATTTGATCGTATTGGATGCGACATTGCCAAAAGCAGTTGCTGCAGGGATAAAAGAAGAGGCCCCTGCCGGGAGAATCCCCGGAGCCCGTTTTTTTGATATCAAAAATGTTTTTAGTGATACTTTAGCGACCTATCCCAATACCTGGCCGGGTCAGGATGCATTTGTTAAAGCAGCCAGAGATCTGGGATTAAATAACGACAGTACCATTATTGTATATGATGATCATGGTATCTATTCAAGTGCCAGGGCTTGGTGGATGTTTAAATCCATGGGACACCAAAATGTAGCGGTATTGAATGGTGGCTTAGTGGCCTGGAACAAAGCTGGTTTTGAGGTGGAAGAAAAGAATGCAATGACTTTTGTTCAAGGTAATTTTACAGGAAACTTCAATGCTGAATTCTTTAAGGACCATCAGGATGTACTTGGTCATCTGAATGATAAAAAAGAATTGGTGATAGATGCGAGGGCCGAGGATCGCTTTAAAGGATTGGTGGAAGAACCTAGAGAAGGTCTTCGCAGTGGCCATATTCCGGGGTCTGTAAATCTGCCGTATACAGATCTGTTGCGCGATGGTAAAATGATCGAGCCACATGATCTTAAAAATAAATTGCATTCAATTATTCCTGAAAACAAAAATCTTGTATTTTCATGCGGATCCGGAATAACAGCTTGTGTTTTGGCACTTGGTGCCGAGTTGAGTGGATATAAAAACCTGGCTGTTTATGATGGTTCATGGACCGAATGGGGAAGTATCCGGGAACTTCCGATCGAAAAAGGGGATAAGGCTTAAATAGCCTTTAAGCTCAGATCCATATTGTAAACAGAGTGCGTAAGTGCACCTGAAGAAATATAATCAACACCACACTCCGCATATTTTCTGGCAGTACGTAAAGTGATGCCACCGGAAGATTCTGTTTCACACTGACCTGCGATCAGTTTCACTGCCTTTTCAGTTTCTTCATAATTGAAGTTGTCTATCAGAATTCTGTGGATACCCTGATGGTCAAGAATGAGTTTGATCTCATCCATGTTTCTGGCCTCAACAATGATCTTCAGGTCCAAGTTATTTTCTGATAAATAATCCTTGGTCATTTTGATGGCTTTATCCACCCCACCTGCGAAATCAATATGATTGTCTTTTAACATGATCATATCATACAAGGCAAATCTGTGATTGACCCCGCCGCCTATGGTAACGGCCCATTTTTCAATGGCGCGTATGCCCGGTGTTGTTTTTCTGGTATCGAGAATTCGGGTTTTGGTTCCTTTTAAAACATCAACGAATTTATGTGTTTTCGTAGCGATGGCACTCATGCGTTGCATGGCATTTAAAACGAGCCTTTCAGCTTTTAATATGGATTGAGAACTTCCGGTCACAAAAAAAACAATATCTCCAACGTCAACTGTGTCGCCATCTGCTATAAATGTTTCTATTTGTAAGTCAGGATCGACTTCCTGAAAGATCATTTTAGCAAATTCAACGCCTGCAATGATGCCTTCCTCTTTTACTAAAAGTTTGGCCTTACCTCTCGCATCTTCAGGGATACAGGCAAGTGAACTGTGGTCGCCTTCTCCAATATCTTCGCGAATTCCATTTTTAATAATGCCTTCAAGCTCTTTGGCCATTTGAATTTTACTGATCATTGGAATAGGATTTAACATTACAAAAATAAGTCTTTATCTTTACCGAAACAATCACTTCAATGAAAATCAAGTTACTGGCGATCGGCAAAACAGACGACAAAAACCTTCAACTGCTGATACAGAAATATGAGAAGCGTTTAAAGCACTATATAAAATTTGAATTGGAGATCATTCCGGATCTTAAGAATGTCAAAAACTTATCAGAAACAGAACAAAAAGATAAGGAAGGAGAGCTTATACTTGGCAAAGTGACCCCTACAGATCAGTTGGTACTTTTGGATGATAAAGGGGAAAGCTATAATTCGATAGGCTTTTCAAAATTTATGCAAAAAAAGATGAATTCCGGAGTGAAGCAATTGGTTCTGGTGATTGGGGGGCCTTATGGCTTTTCAGAGGCGGTTTACCAAAAGTCTCAGGCTAAACTGTCTTTTTCAAAAATGACTTTTTCGCATCAGATGATCAGGTTATTTGTGGTGGAACAAATTTACAGGGCTTTTACGATTCTTAGAAATGAGCCCTATCATCATGAATAATAATTTAACTATTAGATGATACTTGGTAAGTTGCAAGAACTGATCATTCATTTTTGAATTAATTTGATAATCATCTTAGCTTAGGTTCAGCATTTACTTATCAGTAGGACAATTCTTGCTGTTTTGTTTTATAAAGGTCAATATTTTTGGTTATTTTTATAAACGTCACATTCATTTTAAAACTCCATAAAACATATGTCAATTGATGCTGATAATTTGATTAAAAGATTTCTTAAAATAAGTTTATTTTTATGTCTTGTTGTTCAATTTTATGCCTGTCAGGAAGAAGTGAAACAGGAGGTGGATACGCAACGAAACCAATTTCAACGAAACATTACGCATGCTTTACCGGATTCATTATTAAACGGGAGTAGTTATTTATCCGTTTACTCCCAGATTTACAATGAAACTGAGCACAAAACCTATAATTTGACTGCTACTGTAAGCATTAGAAATGTGAACAGCCGCGACACGATTTATATTGATAATGCAGAGTATTTTAACACAAGGGGACATGCGATACGAAAGTATTTTAAAAAGACTGTATACCTGGCTCCAATGGAAACTGTTGAAATTGTTATCGATGAAAATGACAAAGAAGGTGGTACAGGTGCCAATTTTCATTTTGATTGGAGGATAAAACCTTCGTCTAATGAACCATTATTCGAAGCTGTCATGATTTCATCCTTTGGGCAAGGGCTTTCATTTACGACTCAGGGGAAAAGAATAAAAACAGGTAGATGATCCTAAGAAAGATGATATGAGAAATTCATGAATTTATTAAAATCGTTAATCTTGTTTGACATTGATTTGATGACATGAATTTCTATTTTAAATTGTATTTTTAAAGGCAAGTACATCAACCAAACCTATTTATGATCGAGCTTATTTCAACATTCATTTTCCTCTTTGCGGTTATTGACCCCATCGGATCTGTGCCTGTATTTATTGCTGTAACGAATGGTTTAACCGAAAAGGAAAAAAGAGTTACTGCCTTTAAAGCAGTACTTGTTTCATATGGAGTGCTACAATTCTTTATCATTGCCGGAGAACTCATTCTTGATGCGATTGAGGTGCCATTGCCAGCTTTTCAAATTGCTGGTGGAATAGTACTATTTCTTTTTGCCCTTACCATGATTTTTGGTGATAGCAAACCCGATGAGGAAATCAAATCAGTTAAAGACCCTACTGAAATAGCGATTTATCCCATGGCAATGCCCTCGATAGCAAGTCCTGGGGCTATGCTAGCGGTTGTGTTATTGACAAAGAATGCTGAGTTCAGTATTTTTGAACAGGTACAATCAAGTCTTGTAATGATAAGTGTATTGGCAATTGTTTTAATTCTATTGTTGCTCTCTACAAAGGTTCATAAATTAATTGGTTCGGCAGGAGCCAGTATTATCAGTAGGGTGATGGGTTTGATTTTAACAGCGGTAGCTGCAGATAACATTATTGTGGGTATCAAAGAATCTTTTGGATTGATGGTATAGTCTCATCTGCATATAATTTATTAAAAAGACAATGACTGGAATTTTTGCAATTTTAGATGATATAGCAGCCTTGATGGATGATGTGGCCTTAATGGCTAAGTTCGCAACCAAGAAAACGGCTGGTGTTCTTGGGGATGATTTGGCAGTAGGTGCTGAAAAAGCATCGAGCTTCAGGGCTTCCAGGGAGCTACCCGTGTTGTGGGCCATCACAAAAGG
>CBDULU010000081.1:0-7681 GCA_965368155.1 uncultured Flavobacteriaceae bacterium | reverse complement strand
TACGGCATTGTCGATTAATAGTGAAAACACAAAAAGGGTGATCCCAGTAAGTAACAAGGAAACAAACATGTTGACCATAACGTGTTTTTTCTTGTAATGACCTATTTCGTGGGCCAGAACAGCTACAATTTCATTTGTACTAAGGTCATTGATCAGTGTGTCATACAGAACAATTCTCTTTTTTGCACCAAAGCCTGAAAAATAGGCATTGGCTTTTGTTGATCTTTTGGAACCGTCTATGACATAGATATTGTTTACAGTAAACCCCGCTTTTTCAGAAAAGGCATAAATTGACTCTTTCAAAGCGCCTTCTTCAAGAGGAGTTTGTTTGTTGAATAGCGGTACAATCAGAGAAGAATAGAACATGGTCATAAATATGGTGAACAGACCTATGAATAGCCAGGCATATATCCAAAACAGGTCTCCTGTTTTTTCATAGAACCAAATAATAATTGCCAGAATACCACCTCCAATGATAGCACTAAGCAACCATCCTTTAATTTTATCAACTAGAAAAAGCCTTTTGGAAGTTTTATTAAACCCAAATTTTTCTTCAATAACAAAAGTATGGTAATAGGAAAATGGCGTATTTAGAATATCGCTACCAATCATAATAACGCCAAAAAATATAAGGGCTACGCTTATTTCATTGCTGCTGAAGCTTCTTGCAAATCCATCAACCCAGGCAAACCCTTTAAAAATAAAGAAGCATAAAGTGATTACAATGCTAAAAGTACTCGTTATAAGAGAAAATCGGTAGTTCTCTTTTTTATAGGCCTGCGATTTGAAATATTCCTCCTCATTGTATACATCTTTGAGCTCATTTGGAATTTCATCATTAAAATGCTTTGCATTGAGATGATCAATGTACTTATCGATCACAAAATCTAATACAATAATGCCGATAATGATATAGAATAGAAATTGTGGACTCATTTTTATATAAGTAGTTTTTTAAATGGAAGGTTAACTTAAAGCCGAAAGCCCCTTTGCCTTTTCGCTTCAAAAATAACAATTGCTGCTGAAACAGAAACATTCAGGGAATCTATTTTACCCTGCATGGGAATAATGACATTTTCAGTGGCATTCTCAAGCCATTGTTCACTTAAGCCCGTTGCTTCTGTTCCAACGATGATGGCAGAGGGTTTTGTATAATCTATTGTTTCATAAGAAAGACTGCGATCGTCTAAAGCAGCGGTAAAGATATTAATTTGTTTTTCTTTTAATAAGTTTAAAATTTCATCTGTGCTGCCCATGGCAATTTGATTGGTAAAAACACAACCCACACTAGATCGGATAATATTGGGATTGTAAAGGTCAGTTTTCGGATTAGCTATAATTACAGCATCAAGATGTGCAGCATCAGCAGTTCTGAGCAAGGCTCCAATATTTCCTGGTTTTTCAGAAGCTTCAGCTACTAGGATTAATGGGTTTTTACTTATATGCAAGTCGCTTAATGACAAGTTTTTAGATTCTGTTATCGCTATAATACCTTCAGTAGTTTTCCGATGAGCTAATTTTTGGTATACCTTGAATGACAACTTGACCAAAACAGGCTGTACACCGGTGAAAGATTCAAGTAATTGTTCCAAAACAGATTCACTAATGATCTCTTCACAAAACAGCAACTTCTTGATGTCATAGCCTCCTTCAAGGGCGAGCAAGATTTCTCTCTGGCCTTCAATAATGAAAAGCCCTTTTTGTTTTCTTACCCTGGACTTTTCCTGCAATTGAATGATTTCTTTGACAAGATCATTCTGCAAGCTTGAAATTTCCTTTGTCATGAAATGAATTTAAAGAAGTGGATCAATCTCATCATTCTCATTCCGCAGCCTGTGAAAATTTATCCATATATCGTTTCCACAATTCTGTCTGATGTGTTTCAAGACTGATGGCACGACCATCTATAAATGCCTTTGTCAACATGTTTCCTCTCATATCAAGTGCGTTTCCTTTACTGATAAATAAAGTGGCGCTTTTTCCTTTTTCTAAAGACCCGTATGTACTATCTATTCCCAAGATCTTTGCCGCGTTAAAAGTAATAAGCTGTAAAGCTTCTTCAAAAGAAAGTCCATAGGCAGTGGTTGTTCCGGCATAGAAAGGGAGATTACGGCCGTTCATCCTTTCCATGTCTCCACTGTTCTCAAGACTTACTAATATGCCATTCTTAAATAGGGTAGCTGCATTTTTATAAGGACGGTCATAATCGTCATCTTCATTGTTCGGTAGTGAATGGACTCTTTTTAAAACAACTGATATATTTTCATTTTTGATCAAATCCATGATCTGATATGCTTCATCTGCACCCACCAATACGAGTTCATCGATGTCCATAGATTTCATTAATGCAATTGCGTCAATGATTCCTTTTTGTTTGGACACATGGATAAACACCTTTTGTTTTCCATTAAAAATTCCCTGAGCAGCCGCGAATGGAAGATTTTTTTTACTTGAACTTGCTTCCTTATATGCCTTTGCATTTGCTAAAAAAGTCTTGAGTTCGTTCACTTCCTTTTGGTAGTCTTTGTTTTCTTCAGAAATGATTATCCGACCGAAGGAAGCATATTTATATTTATAACTCCTGGGCCAGTTGATATGTATGGCATCATCTATTTTAATAGCCGCATCTTCCCAGTTCCAGGCATCTAACTGCACAATTGAGGAAGTTCCTGAAATTCTCCCACCTCTGGGTGTTACTTGAGCAAGTAAGATCCCATTGGGCCTCATACTTTCCACGACCTTCGATTCTGCGTTATATGCAATCAAGCTTCTTACATGAGGAAGCAAACTCCCCAATTCATCAAAATCTCTGGTTGCCCTAACTGCATCAATTTCCCCTAGTCCTAAAGTAGAATTTGGCATGATAAGGCCGGGATAAACATGTTGACTTTCGGCATTAATTATAGTGCCTTGCGCCTCAATTTCGCTACTTTTTCCTATTTCTTTGATCAAACCTGCTTCTAGAATAATAGTAGCATTTTCAATCAGGGTACCATTCCCAATATGGGCAGTGGCACCTACTATACTGATTGTTTCATTTGGTGCATTGGCAGGGGTTTGTTGCGCCTTAACCTGGCTAAAACCGAGCATCAACATCAAACTTGTAATGATATAAATATTTGTCATGGACTTTATTTTTTAAAAATCTACTGTATCGCAATGATTGATTCTATTTTCTTTCTTCTTTGGTTTTTGAGTAGGGCTCCCCTTACTTTTTTCAGCTAGCATCAAGTCGATTAGCTGGCTTTTTTCCTGTTGGATGCGTTTTCTCATTTTGGCATCTGTTTCAAGATCGAAGTAGATCTTACCTTCGATGAGGGTTTTCTCGGCCCTTGTATTGATAGACATAGGATGATCAGTCCATAAGACCAAGTCAGCCTCTTTCCCAACTTTCACACTTCCTAACCTGTCATCAATATGTAGCAGCTTAGCAGGGTTCAGCGTGACAAATTTCCAGGCATCTTCCTCACTAACTCCACCATATTTAATTGACTTGGCAGCTTCCTGATTCAATCTCCTGCTCATTTCTGCATCGTCAGAATTGATGGCTGTCACTACTCCTTGACTATGCATGATTGCGGCATTAAATGGTATTGCATCATTCACTTCAAATTTATAGGCCCACCAATCGCTGAAAGTAGAGCCTCCAGCGCCGTGTTCTTTCATTTTGTCAGCCACTTTATACCCTTCAAGGATATGGGTAAACGTGTTTACCTTAAAATCGAAACGATCAGCGACCTTCATCAGCATGTTGATCTCGCTTTGTACATAGGAGTGGCAAGAAATAAAGCGCTCCTTGTTGAGTATTTCTGCAAGAACATCCATCTCAATATCTTTTCTGTAGGGCACTCCGGATTTTTTTATGACATCATATTCTTTAGCTCTTTGAAAATAATCTTCGTAAACCTGCTCAACACCCATCCTTGTTTGCGGAAATCTGGAAGAATTGCTGTTTCTTGATTGCTTTACATTTTCACCCAAGGCAAATTTGATGAATTTCGGTGCTTTTTTATCGATCATATTCGCAGAAGTTTCTCCCCATTTCAATTTTATAATGGCAGATCTACCACCAATAGGGTTGGCAGAGCCGTGAAGAATCTGTGCCTGGGTTACCCCACCAGCGAGATTGCGATAGATATTAATATCTTCAGGATTTATAGCATCTTCCATACTGACTTCCGCGGTTGAATTATGTCCACTTTCGTTAGTAGAAATAGTAGCAATATGAGAGTGTTCATCAATGATTCCAGAAGTTAAATGTTTCCCAGTTCCATCAATCTTTAAAGCATTTCCGGCCTTAAGATCCTTACCTATTTTGGCTATTTTGCCATCTTTGATCAACACATCAGTGTTTTTCAATATACCTTCATCTTCATTGGTCCAGACTGTCACATTTTCAAATAATATGGTTTGTTCCTCTGGCGCCTTTTCAAAACCATAGCCATTGTTTGGAAAATAGACAGGAGATAGGTATGGCGTTTTTTTCTCCTTTGCTTTTTCCTTTGGATCGGGGTCCGATTTTTTCGTTGCTGTCCATGCTACCTTTTGACCATTAGAAAGTATCGCATCTCCTTTTATTAGGTCAGAGTTTTCTACCCTTGCAGATAAACGGATAAATTCTTTTGAATCCTTGTTTGTTTTTAGGTTGATGCTGAGCCAATTTTCCTTAAATACTGATTTGTTGGTTACGTTTTCATCGCCTTTTTTAAGTGTGAATTTCGGCTTAGTTAAAGAATTAGCGACAGTTAGATCAAAGTTTTTTTGATCAAAGCTCAACACATAGTTTCCATCTAGATTGTTAAGGTCAAGAGAATGGATTGAATAAGGTGTTCCCTGTACCCAGTTTTCATAAATAATTGTTTTTTCATCAAAAACATCTCCAGAGGTAATCAGGAAATTGGCCAACGCGCCCTGTTTCAAGCTACCCAGTTCGTCTTCTTTATGAAGAATACTTGCGGGTACAGTTGTTAAAGCTGCCAAGGCAATTTTTTTATCCAGGCCATAAGCAATGGCTTTTTGAAGGTTCTTTTTAAATTCACTCATAGATTTTAAGCCATGTGTGGAAAGCGCAAAGGTCACATTGTTCTTGGCCATCACACTTGGATTAGTGGGGGCAAGGTTCCAATCTTTCATATCGGCAAGGCTAAGGCGTTCAGCCTCGAAAGGATTTTCAACATCGTAGGCTTTGGGAAAGTTTAAAGGAAGAATATAAGTGGCTTGTGTCGATTTTATATCGTCAATTAATTCATATTCATTTCCTCCTCCAAAAAGGACATAGTTGATTCCAAAAGAAGTTCCTAAATCATGAGCCCTTAAGTCATTTCCTTTATCACCGGCATAAAAAATCTGAGTAAGACTTTTGTTTTTTTGCAGGGCTTCCAATGAAAGGTCCCTGGTTAAAGAAGATCCCTTTGAATACCATGAAGCATCATAATACATCTGCTTTAATAAAGCGATGCTTCCCATCAATGAATTAGGATATATCTGTTTGTTATATTTACTTTTTTCAAATGAAAGGTACTGGGCAGATTTAGGCATTAAGATTCTCTCATTATCCGTTCCGTAAGTGTTCAGTGTAACCAACAAGCCACTTCCTCTTACAATGCCATCCTGAACATGAGTATTGACTGCGCCAAAGCCTTCCTTGAGCAATTCTTTGGCCTTTTTATCGTCAAAGGTAAATTGTGCTGTTGCTTCTTTTTCAGGCATGACATGCTCATTCCAATAATATCCCTCTCTCTTACTATCATATTGAGGAACACGCGGTCTTTCTCTTGAAGCTTTCGGTAGTTCGATACCGAAATTAGAGTATACATCTATAAAGGAGGGAAATATACTTTTTCCTTTAAGATCAATAATGACCGTATTTTTAGGAATGTTTAGCTCGGATCCTGTTTTGACAACTTTGCCATTTTGGATCAAAAGAGTTCCTTTTTTGATCACCTGGTCAGGAGTGATATGAATTTCGGCATTGACAAAAGCCGTATAATTTTGATTTTCGGATTTGACTCCATCGTTTTTAGGAAAGTACTCCTGAGATGATACAGATAGAAACTGCAGCATAAAAACAAAGGCAAGTATTTTTTTCATATGTGTGGAAAATTTTAGGCTTCAAATGTATCAATTAAAATCCAATGTGTAGGTTTGGTCATAAGAAATGACAAGCCCCATGATTTGGTTATAGCTTTCCAAACCATCTTTTTGCTGATTGTATTTTAAGTATTGATCATAAAAGGATTTAAAAAGCGGTTCTACCGGATTTTCATATTTTCTCCAGAACTCATCTGATTCTCTCATGTTTTTAAGAACGCCTTTGGGAATCTTTTCAACATATGCTTTAAAAAGTTCCGCATCATACCTCCTGATGTCGAACAAAGCATAGCGCAGGACAAGTAGATAGGCAGCATATTGAAAATAACGATCTTGATGATTTGCAGAGGCTAAAAATCCCACAAAATTCGCTTCACTTTCTGAGGCAATACCCAATTGATGGGCCACTTCATGTGAACAAGTAAAGGGTAAATTTATTTTAGGGATCAAGTGATCAACCTGGGCTTCGCCGGTAAGCGGATTCAGGTAGCCGGAAAAACCCATATAGGTTAGTGGCAGACTAAAGAGCGATTTTTTGATGGAAGGTCTTTTGTAAGAAAAGTGAGGTAAGTGAGTACCGAGTTGTTCATAACCATTTTTTGTCAGCTCAATGATTTTTTTCTTTGAATAGGGTACCACCACTGCTAAAGTGTCATGCGCTGATAATTGCCTTTGTAGTCTTTTGGTTTTAAAAAGAATTTTACCAGTGATCGCTTCTAATTGATGAATGTCAAAGGTCTCTTGTTCAAGGCCAAGCGTTATTGTTAAAGGACTGCGTGAATAATTCAACCCCCAAAACAAGTAAAAGCAAAAATAAAAAATGGAAAATCCGGCAAAAAATTTAAAAATCAATGAACGCCTATTTTTGTTTTTATTCAAGACCAGTTGTCTAAGCAACCGAAGTGTTAAAAAAATGATAGCAGCATATAGAATGTCTCCCATGGAAAAAGGAATCCATCCGAATAAAAACCTTAATGTATTTGCAATCAAAGGGTAAACACCGTCAACATAGTATGTATCAATAATTGAGGGATAATTTGATAAAATCGCTACGATTCCAATTTGCAAAAAAAGGAAAATGGTTAATAGTATATTTCTTTTTTCTTTATACATTGCAACTTATTATTCTGAACAAAAGAACAAATTATTAACAACAATTACAATTTACTTTTTGTAATACTTGCTTAAAATCTGACGTTTAGAAATTGCTAAATAATTGCTAATTAATTTATTAAGTATTTCATAATTCTGGGGGACCGGTAAGCCGTGATGTGAGCATGGAATGGAATATGGTTATTCGATCAGTTTTATTAACATATATTCCATTGTTAACAATATTTGTTAACTTTAATTATGCCTTAAGATAAGGTTTATATCCCTAAACAATTACATTTGCCGCATGGATTCAGCGAAGTCATTATCATATAATAAAAAGGGAAAAGGAACCATCATTAGCCTTGAACAGGGCAAAATACCACCTCAGGCATTAGACCTTGAGGAAGCTGTTCTAGGCGCTATGATGATCGATAAGAAGGGTGTGGATGATGTTATCGATATTCTGCGCAAGGAGGCAACCGAAGACATTCTGAAA
>CBDULU010000080.1:0-7687 GCA_965368155.1 uncultured Flavobacteriaceae bacterium | reverse complement strand
GAGTGCCATGGTGGCAGATCCTTATCTCCCTTACGCTGCTATTATTTACTTTTTTAGGGATAGTCTGGTTAGCGGCAAAAGTATATCGGGTAGGGATTCTTATGTATGGAAAAAAGATTAGTTATAAGGAATTGATGAAGTGGGTGCGCTATTGATCCTGCTTTAAATTAAAAAATAAGAGAAATGCCAAAAATATTAATTATTGAAGATGAAGATGCCATCAGAAGGGTGCTTATCAAGATCATAAATAATGAGAACAGTTCTTATGAAGTTGAAGAAGCAGCTGACGGTTTGGAAGGATTTGAGATGATAGAGAATTCAGATTATGATCTGGTTCTTTGCGATATCAAAATGCCCAAGATGGACGGGATTGAAGTGCTTGAAAAATCTCTTTCTTTGAAACCCGAGACACCTTTTATTATGATTTCGGGCCATGGTGAACTTGAAACCGCTGTGCAGGCTATGAGGCTTGGAGCTTTTGATTATATTTCAAAACCACCGGATCTGAATCGATTACTCAATGCCATTAGAAATGCACTTGACAAAAAGAAACTTGTAGTTGAAAATAAGAGGCTTAAGAAAAAGGTTGATAAGAATTATGAAATGATTGGTGAAAGTCTTGAGACGAAAAAGATAAAGGCTATTATTGAAAAAGTGGCTCCAACTGAAGCACGTGTTTTGATCACAGGTGAAAATGGAACGGGTAAGGAATTGGTTGCTCATTGGTTGCATCAGAAAAGTGAGCGTTCAAAACACCCAATGATTGAAGTGAATTGTGCGGCAATTCCTTCAGAACTTATAGAGAGCGAGTTGTTTGGTCATGTCAAGGGTTCTTTTACTGGAGCAAACAAGGACAGGGCCGGGAAATTTGAAGCTGCTAACGGGGGAACCGTATTTTTAGATGAAATAGGAGATATGAGTCTCTCAGCTCAGGCTAAGGTATTGCGAGCATTACAAGAAAATAAGATCAGCAGGGTTGGGAGCGATAAGGATATCAAAGTAGATGTTCGGGTTTTGGCTGCTACTAATAAAAAATTGGACAAGGAAATATCAAAAGGAAGGTTTAGGGAAGATCTTTATCATCGTTTAGCGGTTATATTGATAAACGTTCCTACGCTTAATGAAAGAAAAGATGATATTCCGATGTTGGTTGATCATTTTTCCGAACTGATAGCTGAACAGCAAGGGAACGCAAAAAAACAGTTTAGCAAAGAGGCACTTGAATTACTTAAAGAGTATAACTGGACGGGCAATATAAGAGAATTGAGAAACGTAGTTGAGAGACTTACGATTCTTGGTCAAGATCCCATTTCAAAGGAAGATGTCCTTCTTTTTGCCAATAAATAAAAAGAGTTTTACTATTGTTCTAATTTCCATTTCCTTTTCTTTTTCTATACTCTGATAGAAGTCGTTTGTTGAAATTCATTTCTGCCTGGTATAATGCCAGCAGTTTTGAAGGGGGAAGGATTTTTGAAAGATCCCTGTACATCTTTTCTCTTGTTACTGAGGCTTCCTTTTCAGTATTTAACATACTGAAGACTATTCTGGTAGCTTCGTCGTCGCTTATATTTTCAGGCCCTCCTAATTCTTTAATGCGATGTCTTTCTTTTCTGCCTTTTTCAACTTTTAAGCTAAAGAGTTTTTTATCGTACTCATTGTATACGGGCCAGAATTTTTCTGCTTCTTTTACGGTTAGATCAAGTTCATCAGTGATGTAGGCTGTTTTAAAGGCCTTCATGCGTTCTTTTCCTCCTTGCTGAGCCTTGGCCTCTGAGTAAAAAGCAAAGACCAATATAGCCATGATCAGTAGTTTTTTCATCCTATCTGTTTTCTAAAATTAAATTCTCAATATCAACACTGTTTAAATAGTCGCCAACCTCTTCTTCAGAGAACAATACATGTTCAAGTTCCACATCATTAAAGGCTTCTGCGATTTCATATGAATTGGGATCTGCAAGATCCGATTCGATCCAATTGATAAAATCTTCATCCTGAAAAACCAGTTGATCCTTTATATCTTCTCCGGTATTCATGTAGTTAAGACCAAAAAACAGTAAAATTGAAGCTGCAATTGACAAAGACAATATCCTTATATATTTACTTTTTAAAGGGATTACTTTGGTTTTTTCATCTCCTGTAATTTTGGATTGAATTGTGTCAAAATACCCTTCTGGTATGGTAAAACCATGATCTTTTCCAATTTGGTCCAGGCTAAAGGAACTATCTTGCTGTTGACTGGAGCTAGCCTTTACTTCACTTTTTTTATCATTAGAATCAAGAGAGTTTATCCCATGACCAATCTGATCTTCCAAACTTGCAAAATACCCTTTTGGAACGGTAAATCCAGGTCCTGAACCTTTTAATTGTTTCAATATGTTTTCTTTCTTTCCCTCCATGTTCTCCTGCTTACTGATTTATAAGAATGGCTTCAATTTTTTTTCTGGCGTGATGATAAGAAGCTTTTAAGGCTCCTACAGAAGTATCCAGTATCTCAGAAATTTCTTCATATTTTAAGTCATCAAAATACCTCATATTAAAAACAAGTTGCTGCTTATGAGGCAAACTGACAATGGCCTTTTGTAATTTTAACTGTATCTCATTGCCATCAAAATAAGTATCCGCCTTTAAATTTTCAACTCTTTGCTCTTGCAAGGTCTGCATATCAATATGCATTTGATTTGCCTTACTATTTAAAAAATTGATAGACTCATTGGTTGCGATCCGATACATCCAAGAATACAGTTTGCTATCACCCTTAAACCCATCAATATGCTTAAAAACCTTTATAAACGTATTCTGTAAGACATCATCTGTATCCTCGTGGTTCAACACAATCTTCCTTATGTGCCAATAGAGCCGCTCCTTATGTGTCTCAACAAGGGTTCTGTAAGAAGCATCCCTTGTATTTGGATCCTTCAGTTGGCCGATAAGAATTCCTTCGTCGAGCACTATTGTTTATATATTAAGACTGTTAATTTGGTAAAAGGTTTAAAGTTCCTTAAAAAAAATAGAAAGCCAAAATAATATTTAAAATCTCATGGCTACTTTTAGGTTCAGCACCCTGCCACTTAAATAGTTGGGAATAGCCACATAACGGTCTGAAGACACATCTTTAACCCAGGTATTGGTGATCGTGTTTTGATTGTCGAACATATTGAATAGTTCCAGACCTGCAGATAGTTGCTTGAATTTTTTCTGCCAATTGGCTTTGGGAGGATTATTGAGGTCCACAAAAATATAAGAAATCCCAATATCCGATCTGAAATAGGCCTTTAATCGATTTTGGTATTGATATGGGTCAGCATAAGACGGGGAACCACCTGGGACACCGGTGTTGTAAACCAGGTTCAGATACATTTTTAGGCTAGGAACCGAAGGGACGTAATCCTGAAAGAGCAAGGCAAACTTAAACCTTTGATCGGTAGGGCGCGAAATATACCCTCTGTCATCAATATTTTCTTCTGTTTGCAAGTATCCAATACTAAACCATGACTCTGTTCCTGGTACGAATTCTCCGTTAAGTCTTAAATCAACTCCTGCTGCATAGGCAATTGCATTATTTCGAGCTCGATACCTGATCTTAACATTGTCAATGGTAAATGGGTTCACTTCTGTAAGATGCTTGTAGTAGACTTCGCTAACAAGTTTAAAAGGTCTTCCCCATAAAGCAAAGCTATAGTCATGGCCCAAAACAATGTGGATCGACTTCTGAGCTTTTACTTCAGGATGAACGGTACCTATGGAATCGCGCAATTCCCGGTAGAAGGGAGGTTGGTAATACAAACCACCGGAAACTCTAAAAAGCATATCATTATTCCAATTGGGTTTGATTGAAAATTGACCTCTGGGACTTACCACCGTGTGATTATCAGATTCAAGACCCTCACCATCTATTTGCCAGTGTTGCGCTCTTACTCCCAGATTGTACCAAACAGTATGATCATTGATATAAGATTTTTTACTCCATTGCGCAAAGCCTGAAACACGTTGTATCGTAACATCGTTTTCTGCGTTGATATTGATAAATGGAACTATAGGGCCTGTAAATGGTTCATAAGGCTCATCATTTCTCGGTAAAAGATTAGGGGGCCTTAAAGAAAAACCCGAAGAATCAATAACCTGCCATTCATTAATTCTGTCTTTTATATTTTCATGCTGGTATTTGGCTCCAAATTCAAAAAGATTCGAGTTGGCTCTCCAGTTTACTGAAAGTTTTACACTATTGATTTGGGCCTTTAAATTGTTTCGGGCATGGTCCAGTTGTGAGCCTATTGACTGGACAAAATTGGAATCACCAAAATCATCGGCTCCAAAATCAGCGTTTACTTCTCCAAGTCCGTAAAATGAAAGGATATCATAATACTCCTGCTCCTGCGTATTATATGATGAGGCAGTTAAGGAAATAGACAGATCATCTGAGAATTTGTAATTTCCTTTAAGTGCTCCAAACAGTGTTTCATAACGATCTTCTTCTTTTCCTTCATAATTGACCACCAATGATAGTGGGTTTGACAATGTACCAAAATTAGTTTGTCTCGATCTTGGCGTAAAATCAAAATTATTCAAAGAATAGCTACCTAAAAAATCCAGAGAGAATTTCTCGCTGAAATCATAAGAGAGGTATGCCTGTATATCGGTAAAATTAGGATTAAAATTGGCGTCAACATCATTGCTGTTTAGAAACAAACTGTTGTTTCTATATCTGGCTCCGACAAGTGCTTTGAATTTTTCATTTTTTGACAAGCCCTCAACAGAAACTGAAGCCCCTAGAAAACTGGCTTCCACGCTTGCCCCAAAACGAGAGGGCTTACGATAAGTAATATCGAGAACAGATGAGAGTTTATCACCGTATTTAGCCTGAAATCCTCCTGATGAAAAATCGACGTTCTGAGTTAATTCGGGATTTACAAAACTTAAGCCTTCCTGACGTCCTGACCGGACTAGAAACGACCGGTAAATCTCTATGCCATTGACATAGACCAGATTCTCTTCAAAACTACCTCCTCTAACATTGTATTGGGTGCTTAATTCATTGTTGAAATTGACTCCAGGAAGTGTTTTTAAGACACTTTCAATACCTTGATTTGCACTGGGTATTATTTTTGCAGTTCGACTATCTATACCTACTAAACCTTGTGTACTGGCTCTTTCATCAATAATGATGACTTCATCAATCGATTCGGTCTTATAATATAACCGGGGAGAGAAGTAAAGTGTTTTTCCTTTTTGTACCCTAAAAGTTTTGCTAAAGCTGTTGTAAGAAACATGGCCATAGCGCACTGTTATGTTTTTACCGGCTGGGACGAGAATTTCATAAGAGCCATCTTTGTTCGTTACAGCACCAAGATTACCAATACTAACGGTGGCATTTTCAATGGGTCTATTGATACTATCCAATACCTTACCTTTAATGGTAGCGGTTTGTCCTGATAATACTTGTGCAGATAGACTGAAAAGAAAAATGATGAGAAACTTTGCTTTCAAGGGGCTATCAAGGTTTAATTCTTCTTGTTAAATTTGGTGGTAAATGTAGTGGAATTATTTACATTATCAGTCACAACCACTTTTAAATTATGTAAGGTTCCTTCTAGTGGCTTGTCGCTAAAATCATAAGTCAAAATGCCGTTTTTAGGATTGAAGGCCATCCGAATCCATTCACCATCAAGCTCGGCTCTATATGATTTAATACCAGACCCTTTATCGTGAATTTTGATTTTAAGTCTGTTGAATTTAGTCAGCCATTGTTCATTTTGAAAACCAACAGCTTTAATTGTAGGCTTCTCATTGTCAGAAATTAAAGTAAATTCACCTAAACCTTTGGTAAGGGTATATAGGGTGTTATCTTTTCTTTTGGTATTTATATAATTTAACTTCCCATAGCGATTTTTTTTGGCGATATGCAGCGTCTTTAATTCCTCCTGACTGAATTTTGAAACATCAAATGAAAGTCGAAAATTTTTATGAACAGGAACACTGCTATTATGTAATTTAACCATGCCATTTTCATTGCTGTAATCGAAGTAGAAATCTTCATAAAAAATATTCTTTGGAAAATAAGCAGTGATCAAAGAATCTTTTATGGTATTTGCCTCGTCGGCCTTAAAAAAACGATCAGTTTTCTTGATTTTTTTTGGAATGACTATTGAATCTTTCCTTCCCATAATTGGAATGATGAGTTTGGTCCTATTTCCTTCATAGTCTTTGGCAACTATGGAAACATTGTATTCCATACTGTCTTTGACATAGATATATCCACTATTGATAAGTTTTTTATACAAACTTAAATTGTTCATCTCATGCGCTACAAAACATCTTTGAACTCTTTGTTTAAGCTTGATTAGTCGCTCATAATCGATATAGGAATTGATCAATCTGGATTCGTCAAAAGAAAATTTATTTGCTGTAAATTGAAATATTTTTTCACCATTGACCGTCATTTCAAGAGAATACAGGCCATTTCTGTTTATGGCACCATCAAGTCGGTCATAGGAATTGATTCCAAATCCTATATTTCCATGTGCATAAATGGTATTGGCTAGAAGATCACCATCGTATTGACGATTAAAAACCAATTGTACAGTTTCAGCTGATTGGTTGACCTGTGAGCCATCATTCTTAGCATAAGCAAAGGCATTCTGTATGGTAGGGTTTTTATGATCAGCCACATTGATTCCAAAAAACATTGGATTAATGGTGTTTGATTTCACGTCCCTAATCTCATAATGCAAATGGGGACCTCCCGAACTTCCTGAATTACCGCTTAGAGCAATCAACTCACCTTTTTTGACTTTTAGTTCAGAAGGTTTTGGATAGAGTCTGATGGTAAAGCTTTCTTTCTCATATTGTTTTTTACGTATATAGGCATCAATCTCGGGTGAAAATTTCTGAAGATGTCCGTAAACTGTTGTATACCCGTTTGGATGGGTGATATAGAGAGCGTTTCCATAACCCCATAAAGAAACATTGATCCTTGACACATAGCCATCAGCGGAAGACACTACCTTATGCCCTTCAACCTTTTGCGTCTTAATGTCTAGACCGGCATGAAAATGATTGCTTCTCAACTCTCCAAAAGTACCAGACAAAACCAAAGGAATCTCAAGTGGGTTTGTGTAGTCATCTTGAGAAAAAACAAATTGTGCCAATCCCAGAAAAAAAAGGGTGAAAATTTTTTTGCGCATAATTGCGCTAAAATAATAATAAGAGACGAAATAAAAAACGATTTTTTTAAGTGATTATGATTCAATAATTTGTCTAAGTTTTGATGGATTTATGTCAAAATAGTTGTTTTATAAAATTAGGTAGCTTAAATTTGTCTCAATTGTTTGATTCTTTGGGTTGATGAATAAATTATTTGAAATAGTGAATGATCTGGAGGCGAAGCTTTCGAAGATTTTAAGTAAACACACTATTTTGCAGCAAGAAAATTTAAAATTATTGCAGCAAAAGAATAATCTTCAGCAACAGTTGAGTAAGCAACAAGAAGTCATTGATTCATTAGAAAAAAAATATGAGTCCTTGCGAGTTGCTAACACTATTGTAGGCAGCAAAGAAGATAAACATGCGACAAAGCTTAAAATAAATACTTTGATTCGAGAAATCGATAAATGTATCGTTCAATTAAGTGACTAGAATATAAAATGATCAAGAATCTGAAGATTAAAGTTACCATAGCAGACAGGGTTTA
>CBDULU010000079.1:0-7774 GCA_965368155.1 uncultured Flavobacteriaceae bacterium | reverse complement strand
TCGCCATTTTAACGCAATCAGCAGGAGTTCCTGAACACCTGTATTCCAATTGAGGACCTTCATCTATGGTTACTGCATCACAATAAATCGTCGAATCCAAAGTTATAGCATGACCCATACCACTTTGTGGACTATCGGGTGCAATGACGATCACATCTCCTATTTCATTCATTACGGAGATTAAAGTCCGAATACCAGGTGCCGTAATACCATCGTCATTCGTCACCAGGATCAAGGGTCGTTTTTGCATGATTGTAGAATTTATAACAAAAATAAAACTTTTGAGGTTACCGTTTGAAATTTATGTTTAACATTTAATTATGAGCCAAATCGCCAATTTATAGCTAGTATTGTGTTCTGTTTTGACGAATTTTGCAGACATTTGTCAGACAAATCGTAATTTAGGTACTAAATAAATACGGTTTTGTTTATATTGTGACAGTGTTGAGACCATTATGTAGCGAGTAAATGAATAAAACTTCCCTCTTTATGAAAAAAAAGTATAAAATTATATTTCCCATTATCATTGTGGCCGGATTGTTATTTGGATTCCAAATAGCAAATAAGCCAGATCCGGAAAAAGATAAAATATTAATCGGCCTTGTAAGATATGCTCTTAAGCAAGGTCATTATGAACCTCACGCAATAGACGACGAGTTCTCTGAAAAAGTATTTACTGATTTTATTGATGCCTTAGATCCTTATAAGAGATTCTTTTTACAAACTGATATTGATGAGTTTTCAAAGTACAAGAACCTTATAGACGATCAAATCAAAAGTGAGGATCTTTCCTTTTACAATGTTGTAATGGAAAGATTTGATCAAAGAGTTCTGGAATCTCAGGGCTACTACAGGGAAATTCTTCAAAACCCTTTTGATTTTAACAAAGATGACAGTTTTGATGTTGATTATGATAAAAAAGTATATGCTACTTCTTCAGCAGAATTAATAAAAAATTGGCAAAATCAATTAAAGGTCAGCACTTTATCGAGACTTCACGAAAAGATTCAACTTCAGGAAACAATGACTAAAAATGTTGCTTCAACTGAAGAAAATACTGAAGGTGAGGTAGAAAAAGAGGTTACTATTAAATCATTCGAAGAACTAGAAAAGGAATCACGCGAGGCTGCTGAAAAAAGTCTTGATGATCTTTATACGGTGATGGCAGAATTGGATGATACAGACTGGTTTTCCATTTTTATAAATACCATGACCATTCAATTTGATCCGCATACCAATTACTTTGCGCCAAAAGACAAAAAACGTTTTGATCAAACTATGGCAGGGAAACTTGAAGGTATCGGTGCAAGACTTCAAAAAAGAGATGATTATACGAGGGTCGCTGAACTGATTTCAGGAGGACCAGCCTGGAGAGGCGGAGAATTGGAAGTTGGTGATCTTATTCTTAAAGTGGGTCAGGCAGATGAAATGCCGGTTGATATCGTAGGTATGAGACTGGACGATGCTATTGAATATATAAAAGGTAAAAAAGGAACAGAAGTTAGGTTAACCGTAAAGAAAATTGACGGTTCAGTTCATGTTATTTCAATTATAAGAGATATTGTTGAACTTGAAGAAACCTTTGTAAAATCGACAGTTGTTGATGTTGACCAACGTAAATTCGGAGTGATCAACCTTCCTAAGTTTTACATAGATTTCAACGAAAGAAATTTTAGAAATTCTGCTACGGATATGGAGCAGGAAATTGCCCGATTAAAAGAAGAAAATGTAGAGGGTCTTTTAATTGACCTTAGAAATAACGGTGGAGGATCTTTAAAAACAGCCATTGAAATTGCCGGTCTTTTTATAAGTGATGGCCCGGTGGTTCAGGTGAAGTATAGGGGCGAAAACCCGAATATCAGATCCGATAAGGATAAAAGAATTCAATGGGATGGTCCTTTAGTTGTATTGGTAAATGAATTAAGTGCCTCTGCCTCAGAAATTTTTGCAGCCGCCATGCAAGATTATAACAGAGCAGTCATCATAGGAAGTAAACAATCGTTTGGAAAAGGAACAGTTCAAAATGTATTGCCATTGAACAATTACTTCAAATACGAAAAAGACTTGGGTGCTTTAAAAATGACCATTCAAAAATTCTATAGAATCAATGGAGGTTCTACCCAATTGAACGGGGTAGTAAGTGATATCGCTATGCCAGATAAATACACTTATTTCGAAATTGGTGAACGCGATGAAAAAAACCCATTAAGCTGGGATAAAATCGAACCTGCGGAATATACTCCTGTTAATGTTTATGCTAATTTTCATGAGGTGGTAAATGAGAGCAAAAAAAGAATTGCTGACAATCCTCATTTTATCATCATCGATGATAATGCAAAATGGTTAAAACAAGGACGTGATAAAACTTTGATACAACTCAACTACGAGAAGTTCAAAAACGATATAGAACAAAGAGAAAAAGAAAGTGAAGCCTTTGGTGACATCGCCTTGTATGAAAGTAATTTGACATTTAATTCTCCACAATATGAATTACCATTGATGGAGCAGGATTCAATTTTAGCCAAAAAGCGTGAAATATGGCATAAAAATTTGAAAAAAGATATCTATATGGAAGAGGCACTAACGGTGCTTTCCGAACTCGAAATCAATAAAAATTTACTGGTAAAGAATTAAGAATATTAAACCTATCCTAAGTCCTTAACGAACTCAACCTGTTTGCTAAGGACTTTTTTTATTCCTCTTGTTAAATAACATAACTTTGCACAGTTAAAATTCAATCAGGCACCTTTGTACAATCGGTTTAAAATACATTTGGAGGAAAGCTTTCCAGAAATGGGAAACAAAAAATTACTTCTTGCCATATCAGGTGGAATTGATAGTATGGTTTTATTGGACCTGCTATCGAAAACTGATTTAGAGCTGTATCTCGCTCATTGCAATTTTAAGTTAAGGGGAGAAGATGCTGATGCGGACGAGGCCTTTGTTCGTTCAGAAGCTGAGAAATACCATAAAATGCTTCATGTTGCTCAATTTGATACCAAAGCATATGCTTCAATTCATAAATGCTCCATTCAGATGGCGGCTCGGGAACTTCGATACAGTTGGTTCAAAGACTTGTTGAACGAAAAAGAATATGACTATTTGCTTACCGCTCATCATGCCGATGACAATCTTGAAACTTTTTTCATCAACCTTTCAAGAGGTACCGGAATTGATGGTTTGTGCGGAATTCCGGAAAAATCCAATTATATACTTCGGCCCTTATTACCCTTTAGCAAGGAAGATATTCAGACCTATGCGACAGAACAAAAACTAAGGTGGAGAGAAGATCACAGCAATGAGGATAGCAAATACCTCAGGAATAAGATCAGAAAGGAATTGACACCCTTGCTTAAATAAATTAACCCCTCTTTTTTGGAGAGTTTTTCCTCCACATTGAATCATCTTAAAGAGACCAATGAGATTGTAGGTGATGCCATGCAAATTGTCCGAGACAAAGTAATCGAAAAACAAGGAGTAACAGATCCATCGGTTATACACTTTAAGGTTAAAGATCTTTTAGAATTTTCCAACAATACAGCTTACCTCTACCAACTCTTTTATCCTTTTGGTTTTCATCAATGGGGCGACATCAAATCCTTACTTGTATCACAATCAGGGAAACAGATTTTTTCTAAAACCCATCGACTGCTTAAACACAGAGAATACTTACTTTTGAGTGAAATCACAGAAAACCATTCTGACACTGCAGCGAGGGAAATTCAAGATGCTGATACTTTGATCGACCTAGATGCATCTTCCCTAGAAATGGAAACCATAAAAATAAGTGGTTCTGAGTTCAATAAGAAGCTTGGTAATGGGCCTAATTATGCCCATTTTGATAAAGATCTCTTAACTTATCCCTTATCTGTAAGAAAATGGGAAAAAGGCGACTATTTTTACCCAATCGGAATGACAGGAAAGAAAAAGCTGAGTAAATTTTTTAAAGATGAAAAATACTCGCTTTTAGATAAAGAAAATATTTGGTTACTTTGTTCCGGTGCAGATATCATCTGGATCATTGGAAAAAGAATGGATAATCGTTTTAAGATTTCTGATAAGACAAAAACTATATTAAAAGTAACGCTGCAAACATGAACTATATTTTTAAAGTATTTATATTCTTTTTCCTCATTGGATCAGTCGCTACTGCGCAAATCCATAAACCCGTTGTCTGGGAAACTTCAGTTGAAAAAATAAATGACTCTGATTATAATTTAATTATTTCAGCAACCATTGAAGATGGCTGGCATTTGTATTCCCAAAATGTACCGGAAGGAGGTCCTATTGCTACCAGTATTTCGATAACTGAGGATGAAGAAAAATTCCAGCTCATTGGAAAACCAAGTGAAGATGAAGGCCGCGAAGAGTTTGACAATGTGTTTCGAATGAAAATTAAGTTTTTTGAAGAAAAAGCTTCTTTTAAACAGAAAATACGTTTGTTGACAAACGAAGAAATAAAGATTGAAGGGACGCTTGAATTTATGGTCTGTGATGACACCTTTTGCCTCCCTCCCACAGAAGTTGATATCAGTTTTGAAGAAGTTCAGGGGATAGCCGGAGAGGCAGTCACAGAACTTGTAAGTGATGCCAAGGATAATAGTTTCTTGCAAAATACCAATACGATAGAAAAACCAACTACAGGAGATACCGAGCAAATAACTGGTAAAACCAAACAAGAAAAAAAGAAAAGCCTTTGGACATTATTCATCTTAAGCTTCTTTGCCGGCTTTGCGGCGCTTTTAACACCATGCGTGTTTCCAATGATTCCAATGACCGTCAGTTTCTTTACAAAGCAGAGTAAAACCAAAGCCATTGGCATTAGAAATGCCATACTTTTTGGTGCATCCATCGTGTTCTTGTACGTTTTACTTGGGACGGTAGTAACCTCTATTTTTGGTGCTGATTCTCTTAATGCCTTATCAACCAATGTCTGGTTCAATATTATATTTTTCTTATTATTGATCATTTTTGCTGTTTCTTTTCTTGGCGCTTTTGAAATTACATTGCCAAGTTCCTGGGGAACTAAAGTCGATTCTCAGGCCGACAGAGGGGGCTTGATCGGTATTTTCTTTATGGCACTAGCCCTGGCCATTGTATCTTTTTCTTGTACAGGTCCGATTGTCGGTACAGCCCTTGTAGCTGCTGCTGCCCAGGGAGGAACTGCTCCTGTTATTAGTATGTTGGGATTCTCCTTGGCCATTGCCTTGCCCTTCTCACTTTTTGCTGCGTTCCCGGGATGGATGAATTCCCTGCCCAAATCGGGTGGATGGCTCAATACCGTTAAAGTATTTTTAGGATTTTTAGAATTGGCACTTGCTTTTAAATTTTTGTCAAACGCCGATCTTGTCTTGCAGGGTCACTGGTTGGAAAGAGAAGTATTTATAGCCATTTGGATCACCATTTTTGGAGCCCTTGCCTTATACCTCTTTGGAAAGATCAAATTACCTCATGATTCTGACCTTCCCCATCTTTCAGTAGGAAGATTAAGCCTCGGACTTGTGGTGATGACTTTTACAATTTATATGATTCCAGGACTTTGGGGAGCTCCTTTAAAATTGATCAGCGGTTTTCCACCTCCAATGCATTACAGCGAGTCTTCATACGGAGTGGGATATACCAAGCTTAGTGATGCCGGAATGGGAGCACGAATGGAAATCCCGCAAGGAGCACATTTAGGTCCTCATGATATCATTTCATTTCTGGACTATGAAGAAGGGATGGCTTATGCGAAAAAAATGAACAAACCTGTGATGATTGATTTTACGGGTCATGCTTGCGTAAACTGCCGAAAAATGGAGGAAAGAGTTTGGTCCGATTCAAGAGTTTTACAAGTCCTGAAAAATGATATTGTTCTTATTTCCTTATATGTCGATGATAAAAGAGCCCTGCCTGTCGAAGAACATTATACCTCTTCAATAAACGGGAAAAAAGTCACAACGATAGGTAAAAAATGGAGCGAGTTTCAGATCAATAAGTACAAAGCAAATGCCCAACCTTACTATGTCTTACTCGATCATAATGGCGATAATCTAAATGAATATTCCGCATATAATCCTGATATAGAAGATTATTTGTCCTGGTTGCAAGAAGGCATCGGTAATTTTCAACCTACTAAAGAATAGAAAGTTGGTATAAATTTTGATATGAGAGGTTTGGTTATGAGTGAAAGATCAGAAAATAAATAAACTTCACATTAGAATTTATTGAATATGAAAAGGATAATACCAATAATTTTCCTCCTATTTTATCTGAACTCCTTTGCGCAAAATGATACAATATCGTTTGAGCGTGGAGAGTTTTTAAAATACAGAATTCACTATGGGCTCTTAAATGCGGGCTTTGCAAGTGTGGAACTCAAAAAGGACAATGAAAAGAATGATTCCCTTATTCACGCCATTGGAAAAGGTTGGACCACAGGAATGGTGGGGTTCTTATTTTCAGTAGAAGACACTTATGAAAGTTATTTTACAGAAATTGGTTTAAGACCTAAACACTTTATCCGAAAAATCGATGAAGGTGGGTATACTCAAGATAAGGAAGTTCATTTTGATTTTGTTTCACATCAGGCGAAAGAGATCAATCACAAAAAAAACACGGAAGCCTCCTATTTCATTCAAAACAATGTTCAGGATATGTTATCTTCCTTCTACTATATGAGAAATATTGATTTCTCAACTCTTGGGGAAAATGATTATGTTCTCATCAATATGTTTTTCGATGGAAAAATGAATCCCATTAAACTTATGGTACTGGGTAGAGAGACCATCAAGACCAATTTTGGTAAGATCGATACCATAAAAATCAGGCCCCTTGTACAAAAGGGACGTGTTTTTAAGGACGAAGAAAATGTAACCTTATGGATCAGTGATGACAAGAATAAAATTCCTCTAAGAATAAAAGCTTCTCTACTCGTAGGGGCCGCAAAAGCCGAATTAATTGAATATAATGGATTGGTTCATCCGTTTCCCTGAATTTTTAACTAATCTTAGGCTTGTTTATTTCGCAAATTCGATAAATTTGCAGCGTTGTTAGAAAATAATTCAAACGTGAGGACAAGCATTATATTTATTCTGGGAATTATCCTTTTTTATTCCTGTCAAAAAGAAACAAAAGATGTAGCAGAAATTGATCCTGTTGAAGAGGTGAAGCCATTGATCATTGAAGAGTTTGGCTATATTTTGAACAATTATAAGGTGATTAAGGATACCATAAGAAGTGGTGAAAGTTTTGGAGAAATTCTTGACAGGCACCATATTGATTATCCTGAAATTTATAAAATTGCAGCTGCAGCAAGAGACACCTTTGATATTAGAAAATTACGAGCTGGTAAACCTTATACGGTTCTGGCTAAAAATGATTCTACAGAAAGAGCTCAGGTATTTATCTATCAGCCTAATAAAGTAGAATACCTCATTGTAGATTTTACAGATTCTGTTCAAACAAAGTTTGGACGAAAAGAAGTAAAGATCGTCGAGAAAACAGCCACCGGAATCATTGAAAGTTCTTTATCTGAAGCCATAGAAGGACAGAATCTAAATTATATACTGGCCCATGAAATGAGCGATATTTACGCCTGGACCATTGATTTTTTCCACCTTCAAAAAGGAGACAATTTTAAATTGATCTATGAGGAAAAATACATCAATGATACTATCCCTGTTGGGATAGGTAATATCAAAGCAGCTTATTTTGTCCATAAGGATAATCCCATTTATGCCTTTAATTTCATTACTGATTCTACCAAGAACATCAATGACTATTATGATGAGAA
>CBDULU010000078.1:0-7775 GCA_965368155.1 uncultured Flavobacteriaceae bacterium | reverse complement strand
CTCAATCGTTTTCAAGGTGTTTTTATTTGTCAAAAAGATGCTTTTTTATGCGCGGCAAAAGGAGTCTCGATCAGTATAGAATTTTCCAAGAAGCTAGGTAGAGGATTTTTTGGTGGAGAAGGCTTTATTATGGAAAAAATTGAAGGTGACGGAATGGCTTTTCTACATGCCAGTGGCACCGTGATCAAAAAAGAGCTAAAACCAGGCGAGATATTAAAAGTTGATACAGGCTGTATCGTTGGATTTAGCCATACGGTTCATTATGACATCGAATTTATCGGCGGAATCAGAAATACAATATTTGGTGGCGAAGGTGTGTTTTTTGCCACCCTCAAAGGCCCTGGAACTGTCGCTATTCAATCCTTGCCATTTAGTCGACTAGCCGACAGAATTATTGCAAGTGCGCCTTCACAGGGCGGAAAGCGAAAAGGAGAAGGTAGTATTCTTGGTGGATTGGGAGACCTTTTAGATGGTGACAACCGGTTTTAAAAGATAAAAAAACTATTCTACCTCCTTGATCTTTTTGATATAAACATCCAACTGCTTTCCATATTTTGATTCCTTTATACTTGGTGTCAAGGAATTATTAATCGTATCCAACAGCCCAATATTTGCGTCAAACAAATCAGTAAGCGCGATATAAGGAGATACTTCAAAATTGGCGTTTTTCACTGCAAAATTGGTCGCGTATAAATACTTTTTTCTTTCCCAGTTTTTTAATTTTTTCGCCACCATATCGATAGAATCCTGGCTATTTGCTTTTCTGGCCTCAAATTCTTCTTTCATCAGGTCCAGTTTCTGGTTATTGAACTTTTGCTGAATTTCACTAAAATTATCCAGAAGCTCCTGGTTGGCAGACCCTTTTACTTTGGCTTTTACTCCAAAGAGATCAAGCTGAGAGATAATATATACGGTATCTTTTTCCCCGAAGAATGAAATTCTTTTAGAACTGTTTCCCAGTGTAAGGTAGTACATCTCAGGACTCAACACCTCATCGGTCATTAAAAAATCTTCCCTACCGTCAACACTGATCGAATCAACCGAAACGATCATCGAATCTACCTGCTTCTGTAAATAGAAAGTTCCCTTTTTAAGTCCTTTGACCGAAGCCTTGACATACATGGTATTTTCATTTTCCTTGCTACAGGCAACTACAGCCATAACAACTAATAATAAGAGACCTACCTTCTTCATTCTATGTGAGTTTTAACAGTGCGCAAATATATTAGAAAAAATGAATTAATTCTATAACAAAATCCTTTGATTTAAGGAGAGACCAATTGCATTAAAATTGTACAGCCAATTGCGGCTATCGTTCCTACAGCATAGCCAAATACTGCCAACAATACACCAACCGTTGCCAAGGATGGATGAAAGGCAGCCGCTACTATTGGTGCC
Organism: uncultured Flavobacteriaceae bacterium; assembly: GCA_965368155.1. Classification (GTDB taxonomy): domain Bacteria; phylum Bacteroidota; class Bacteroidia; order Flavobacteriales; family Flavobacteriaceae; genus Lutimonas. Next base: position 6,377 of record CBDULU010000078.1, on the reverse strand, counting down.
GAGGCAGCTCCACCAACATTTGCCTGACTTCCAACAGCCAGAAAGAAATAGGGTGCTCTGATCAATTTGGCGACCACAATGAGCAACAAGGCATGAATAGTCATCCATATAAGTCCAATGCCTACCAAGCCAATATTATCCAGGATCAAGGTGAGGTCCATTTTCATACCAATGGAGGCCACCAGAATATAAATAAACACGCTCCCTATTTTACTTGCTCCCGCTCCTTCATAGTTCTTTGCTTTGGTAAATGACAAGAGTATCGCCCCAACTGTTGACAAACTGATCATCCAGAAAAAAGAAGATCCTAAAAAAGTGAAAATGTTTTTTACGGTAACATTTTCCATGCCACCGACAAAATCGCTAAAAAATTCACTGAGATATCCAGCACATAAATGAGCCAAACTTACTGTTCCAAAGGCTAGTGCCACCATGATCATCAAATCTGTCAAACTCGGGTTGCGCTCTACTTTTTTAGAAAAGGAACTCACCTTTTCCTTCAATTCTTCTATAGCAGCAGTATCAGATTTTAGCCATTTATCAATGCCTTTAGATTTTCCGACTCCGATCAGGATGATGGCCATCCAAATATTCGCCACTACGATATCAACAAATACCATCCCTCCATATAGCTTTTGGTTATAACCGTAGATCTCTAACATGGCTGTTTGATTTGCGCCCCCTCCTATCCAGCTTCCCGCAAGGGTAGAAAGACCTCTCCATACCGCGTCAGGTCCTGCCCCATTTAGGGCCTCAGGATAAATCATTGACATGACCAGGATTGCTATGGGCCCACCAATAACAATACCCACTGTTCCTGTAAAGAACATGGCCAAGGCCTTCCAGCCAAGGTTAAAGACAGCCTTTAAATCTATACTTAAGGTCATTAGCACCAAGGCTGCAGGTAATAAATACCTGCTCGACATAAAATAGAGGTTTGAGGAATGCTTTTCTACCTCTCCGGTGGAACTCACGGTTTCCCATTCCGGGGCGATCAAACCAAGAGTGGTCCATACCGCCGGAAGCATATAGGCCATAAATAATGCCGGAACAATTTTATAAAATTTAAACCAAAAGCCTTGCTTTCTTGAAGAAGTATAAAAGATGATCCCTAAAGAGATCATCAACAAACCAAATACAATGGTGTCATTAGTAAAGATTGGTGCATTTTCCATAGTATGTTATTGCCTTTATTACGTTATTTAATCATTTCCTACCATAAAAATGGCATTGCTGAACAAGAGCTTACCATTCTCCCAAAAACTCCTGAATAAAGGGTCATCCACCATATAGACAACGGTACCTCTTCCTTTAGTCTCAATGCCATAAACAAGAGAGGCATCCATGGAATCAATCACATTCTTTCCAACAAAACCACTCACTTTAGATGATTTGTCCTCAATCACGCTTACATTATATCCATTTTTTAAATAAGGGTAACGAATTCCATTATTCTTAAGTGTATAATAGTGATCCTTATAGCCATAACCCAGAGGATGGGTATGATCAAGGGTAGTTTTATAGACACCTCCCTGAACCAGATTTGACAAGTAATTACGCTCTTTTAATTCGTAGCTACCCAGCTGATTTGCCTTACGGATAGAATCCCTGCGACTCTTCGCTTCTTTTTCCATTTCCTTACTTTCATACTTAGCAATTTCAAAAGCATCAGACGCTGCAAAAATCGAGATCGCTGAGCCCATGACAACAATCTTTCCTCCTCGTTCCACCCAGGCTTCTAACTTACTCATTTGCTTTTTATTAAGGATACCGGCATAATTACCGTTTGGTAAAATGAGCACATTATACTTGTTTAAATCAACTCGTGTAAAATAGGAATGATCCAATACATTCAGTTCATAGCCAATTTGTTGCTCAAAGAAATGCCAGATGGCACCAAAATTAAGAGAGGATACATTTGAACCGGATAAAACTGCAATCTTTGGAGGTTTCATATAAGAGACCTTATTCGATCCAAAATCTGAGCCACTGCTTACCAAACCGGTTTTCACGGGAACAACATGCCTCTTATTTTTTTTCGCTACTGCCTTTACTATTGAGTCAAAGCCTTTGAGTTTTTCATTCCCGGCTCGTGTAATGATCAAGCTTCCTGCCGAATATTGCTTTCCTTCTATGCTGAAATCCTGTGTTGAAAACCTCACTTTCACTTTATTTTTAAGCAAATGAGACAGATAGACCACGTCTTGTGTACTATTCCATTTTGTGATATAAGCATATGGCTTTTTAATTTGCAGCGTATCTTCCTTTTCTATTACTTTCTTATAAGTTTCATTATCGATTTTTACTTCCAGAGCATAAGCGTCAAGCCCTCTGGCATAAGGCAATGACCAGGCTGTTATGTCATAGGTAAGCGAATCGTTTAATTTAGATTGGGGTTCAAAAAGTGCCTTAACTAAATTCGACTTTGGCTGGTATGCACTGATCAGTAGATCCTTTTTATCTATGGATACTTTTACTTCCTTATTTGTTTGATAACTAAAACCCTTTACATTCGATGCCGATGAAGGGCTTCCGTATTTGATATGATGCATATCCAACAGTTTTATCAGGCTTTCCACTTTATCATCGCTACTGTTTTTGATCAGATAGGATTTGGTGCTTCCCATTGGTTTTTCTAAGGCATTCTGGAAATATGTTTGAAATTCCTTATGTAATTCGGATGCATTTGCAGAGGCGACTTCAATGGTTGACAAACCAGTGGTCAAATGATGACTGATCCTGTCTTTAAGGGTCAATTCGGTCCCTTCTTTGGTTTTTACTCCTAAACCAGCCGACCCGCTACCTCCTTGCTCATAGGTCATCCCAATGGCACCATTGTAGGTTGGATAGGTGTCTCCGTAACTTGGATAAAACAAGTCATATTGCTCCTTTGTAAAATACAACCATCCTTTTTCATCAAAATATTTGGCATGATTTTTACCGACAGTCTTTTGAAAATCTCGTTGAAATTTGGTAATTATTTCATGATATGGCTTCGCCGCAGGAGCAAAATAATAGGGTGAATTCACACCCATTTCATGAAAATCCACATGTATATGTGGCATCCATTTATTATATACCGCCAAACGTTGTTGGGTCTCAATCTGTGTTGCCCAAGCCCAGTCTCTGTTTAAATCAAATAGATAATGATTAGCCCTTCCTCTTGGCCATGGTTCATGATGCTCGATGGCATCAGGGTTTTTATTATAAGGTAGATTACTTTTTTGCTTAAACCAATTGACATAGCGTTCTCTTCCGTCAGGATTAATGCACGGATCTAGAATGACAATTGTATTCTTTAACCATTCCTTGGACTTTTTATTTTCCGGGTCAACCAATTCAAACAAGGTCTGCATCGAAACCTCTGTGCTTACTGCTTCGTTTCCATGGACATTGTAGCTTAGCCAGACAACAGCAATTTCATTCTGGGAGGGATCACCTTCAATCATTCCGGCAGATCGCAATTGATCGAGCCTTAGATCATCCAGTTTTTTCATATTCTCCTCAGCGCTTATAAAGGCAAGAGTTAAGGGCCTTTTCTCATAAGTTTCTCCATAAGTGAGCAGCTTCACATTGCTGTTATTTTCTGCCACGTGATTAAAGTAATTTAGGACCTGGTGATGTTGAGAAAACTGCTCTCCCAACTCATAACCCAAGAAAGCAGCTGGTGATTTTGTTTGTGTATAAACATTGGTTAATAAAAGTAGTGTAAGAACAATCGTAGCGTAAAAACGGATCATATGGTCATTTTTTGAAGGAGATAAATATATAAAAACTCCGGTCAACTATATAGATTTTATAATGAATTAATAAGGAATTTCATGGATGAGCACATTGAATTGAATTCGATACCCGGCAAAGTGTCGATGGTTTTAATATAACCTGCCAAATAGCTTGCTTCTTGGTTTTAGTGCAACTTATATATAGATGATTCCGTTAAACCATTTGTAATTTATTCGAGAATCAGTTTTATTTGAAAAACTGGGATAATTACTGTAAATGACCAAATCATTTTCTATAATTCCTTTATATTTATTGACAGATTTGGACCAACTGTTATGAAACGATATTTATTTCTTATTCTATTAATGTTGCCCGTCATCACCAAGGCGCAACTTGAAAAAGATTATAGTTCTAACAGCTATTTCGCTAAAATGAATAATACCCTGAACCTGAGGTTCGATCTTGACAATGATGTACGGTCTTTTGAGTATGAAGGAATCGATGATGACTATTCAATAGAACCAAATACAAATTTGAGGATGGGTGTTGCTATTAATTATAGGTTCATCTCACTTAAAATTGGATTTTCACCAAAATTTTTACAAGAAGATGATACGGACCTAAAGGGAAAAACTAAAATATTCAAAATAGCGGTCAATATCTTTTTTAAGGATATACTGCAAAATTTTGATTTTAATCAAGTCAAGGGTTATTATGTAAGCGGTTTTTCAGATCCCACTTTCGGGAATTTACAAGGTAATGACGACTACATCATTCTTCCTGACTTAAAGACCTTATCATTTACTGGTACCACCTATTACAGATTCAATGAAAATTACTCCTTTAAAGCCGTTGTGAATCAAAATGAAATTCAGACGAAAAGCACAGGAAGTTTTATCCCGAGTCTGTACTATGGATATTTTGAGATTACAGATGAGACTACTCCTCAGGATATCAAAAGCTTTTTTGCCATTCTCAACGTTGGTTATTACCATACTTTTGTCATCAACAAAAGCTGGTACTCCAACCTGGGCCTTTCAGCAGGTTTAGGCCCAGAATTTAACAAACTTATTACCCGCTCTGATGATGGTCTTTCAGAGCTTACCACCCGACATACTAATCTGGCCACAACTATCAGTACACAAATTGGCCTGGGCTATAATTCAACTCGTTTTTATGGAGGTATCTCTTTAAATGTTAGTGCCACAAACAGAAATGAGCAATCTGTTATTAGATTCAATAGTGTTCGAGGGTATTTTAAAATCTATATAGGTTATAGGTTTGATGCCCCAAAATCATTCGAAAGAGGAATGGACTGGATTGAAAGTAAAAACCCATTCAAAAAGAAGTAATTTATTCTACTAATAGCAGTTAAAACCAAATCGAGCATAACTGGTTGAATAAATGAAGGTCTTATTTAAGACAGACCTTCAGTATCTTTATCTTCATAAAACCTTCCAGATTCCTTCAACTGTTTACTAAGCATCCATTCTATTTGACCATTGGTAGAACGAAACTCTTCTTTAGCCAACTTTTCTACTTCCCTGAAAATATCAGCATCAATCCTTAAAGCAAAAGCTTTTTTACTTTTCATATCCCTAACTTAGTTACATTCTTGATAAAACATTCAATTCATAAATCATTTAATCAAGACTCCTCTTCCTTTTTATCTCTCTCAATCAAAGCTTTTAGAATTCCCCGGTGGGTAAACATATTGATAACGGTCCAATTCATTTTCGCATAGCTATTGATCAGATCCTCAAAATTCTGCTGTGATTTTACCGCAGTTCCTGTTTGTTTAATGATTTTATACTCTTTCATATCTATTCTCTTGTCTTTTGTTCTACTAATATATTTCTTCTCAGTACTAACGAGCCTAACAAAATTATCAATTTTTCACGGATGATGACTTTCTAATGAATGTTAGTCTCTGATGTGTTCAAAAATTTGCATTTTTTTATCATTTCATACTAAATATTGCCAATATATGCTTTTAAGTATATTATTTTAATACTACAAATATATTATTTTAATATCAATTTCTATCTTTTAAATGAAGACGGAGTGAAAACAAATAAATTTAATGAAGGCGAAAATTTTTATATGCATTTTTCAATTAAAAACGTTTCTAATAACGAGTACTTTTTCCCTACTAGATTTGCAAGAGCAGGAAATGATTCTTTTTTATGTGTTTATACAGATGAGGGTGAGAAAATAGGTAGGTCATTTGAACCCGGCTTTACAAACCTGATAGGACTACCAGGGTATGACTTTCCTCCAGAAGATGAAATTATTTATGAATACCCTTGGGTATTTCAATCGGATACCACATGGGAATACAATTGGACGTCGTTTCATTCCACTGAAACAAAACCACTTGAAAAAGGAAAATATTTCACTGGGTTTAGTTCAGAATTTGTTTTTTATCCAAAAGAGGATACAAATTTCGAAAAGAAATTTGATTTAGATTTTAAAATAAATTTTGAGGTTATCTGATTATGATAAAAAGCGTTCTTATTAGTTTGATAGCGCTGTCAAGCTTATTATTTTCTTGTGAAAGGGAGGATGATATCACATCCTGGGATATTCCAATTGATTCTGAGAATCCTATTATAAATATGATGATTGGTGATTTTAAAATTAATTTCTATCTT